>DASWIV010000125.1:0-7747 GCA_036397475.1 bacterium | reverse complement strand
TATTACCAGTCCGCTGTTGTAGCTTTTTGTCTCCGACTGGTACTTGTATGTGGTGCTAATCGCTTTGGCATCCAGATCTTCCTGCAGGGTGACAAATAAGCCAACGTCGATTGCCAGGAGATTATCGAGCGTATCCGACGCGCCCGCTTTGTCAGTCATCCTGTGGTTGACATAGTAAACTCCATCGGATGGGAACGAATGCGTTACTTCAAACCCGGTTTCATCCCAGGTGCCGTCATTGTCCCAGTCCCATTCACTGATATCCAGGTCCGCCGGACCTTCGTCATCGGTGGATGTATCGGTAAACGTGATAGTCTCTGCGGGATTCGGGTCGAAATTGGAAACATCAGCCATGCATACTGGAGGATGATTGATTTTCACCTGTACGTCGTAAATGGTGTAGCCGATATTATCGATCAATGCGCCGGGAGCGCTGGATGTGTCCATTACCCGTATACATACAGGATATTTTCCCTGTGGGACAAACCCGAATTCGTTTACGAGCTCGGCGATAAACCGTTTCGTTCCGGGTCCCCCGGTACTTTCTGTAGCCGTTACTATCCCGTTGAAAAATAGCGGGCCTTCAACCTCCACCTTGTTAATGGTGGTTGGACCCTGCCAGTCATAAACGTCGATTGTCAGGCTGGCTTTCGCTCCAGCCGTAAGAGCCAGCGGACCATCCATCGAACCCACTATCTGGTAGGCTTCCGGACAATTCGCCGCGATGGGGAACGAGTCCGGAACGGTTATGGGATCGGAAGGTGCTGCCCATGATGTATCGACAGCGTAGCCAAAAGTAAATGGCCCTCCGGGAAGCTGGATCATAAACGTCTGCGCAAGAGCATCCCCGGCAGCGTAATATCTTCTGTTCTCGTTACTGTAATACGCTTTGAACGCGTTAAGAGTTGCATTCGGAGCGGCAAAACCGGGAGCCAGTTTTC
Source organism: bacterium (assembly GCA_036397475.1). Taxonomy (GTDB): domain Bacteria; phylum JAJVIF01; class JAJVIF01; order JAPKYR01; family JAPKYR01; genus DASWIV01. The sequence goes on along the minus strand of DASWIV010000125.1, from coordinate 6,806 downwards.
CCTTTACGTAACCCTGCAACCCGTTACCGGCTGTGCCCGGATTATAAAGGGTCGTAAATCCATCTGGATTTATCAGTTCAGGATTACCGTCGCTTCCATTCGAGACCATCAGATCCATGGACGGGAATGAAAGGTTGCCTTCGAACATCACTATCCCGCGAACATCGAATCCTGTAAATCTGTCGTTTGTAAACGGGTGGGTGAAAGTGATCTCGACATCCATCTGGGTTGGAGTCGGCTTGTTGAAATTTGTAATTTTCAGACAATTTGAACATGGAGCATTTTCAAGCCAGGTGAGGACGTTCAAATGTACATCTGAACTTCTGAGTTGAATCGGCTCAATGATATCGTTGTCAGGATCCACATAGAACATCCAGTAACCCAGAAGATTATGGTTATTTTCTGTGGGGAATAATGCTGTTTCGACATTCGCACCGTTCGTAAGTCCTTCGTCGATTCCGTTATGGACAGGTGACGAGGAGTTCGAACATGCCGGAACCAGCAGGATGACGGCAATAAATATCGCCGTTATAGCCCTGAAATTCATAGTAGCCTCCTGTTCAAGCATGTGGCTGAGGACGTCATTTTATATGACTGAATATAATATAATATAATCCCTAAACCCTCCTATTTCAAGGGCTGCCGCATTCCCGCACTCCTATTCTATAATTTTCCGCTTGTTAATCAATAGGTACACGGTAAATCCGTACATTTTTCTTCGTTAAACCGCATTTTAGTTCGATTCCTCGAACTTGATATATCGCTCACCGGACTCCCGCCTCATCGTCATCGACTTCCATAAATTATTGTATATCTCCGGATCGGACAGCCTGTCTACCTCTGCCTGGATCGTGTCCCGCTGCCTTTCCAGGTCCATGCGCTCGTCGATCAACTCGTCAGCGTTTCTCCTTGCAACAATACCGGTCTGGACCTGGCAGAGCAGCAGCCACATGAAAAGTCCGATGACTCCCCACCGCCCAATTTTTCCAAGGAATCCAAGCGCTTTTCCGACAACCTGGTCGTTGACCTTTAATTCAGGAGCCTTCGCGTCCACAGGCTGCCTGGTCAGCGCAGCATGCCTGGTCTTCCGGCCGACCATAGTCCGGTGCGGGTTTTTGTTAAATGATTTTTTCCTGCGATTCATTTTCAGTTACCGTGGTCCAAGTCCGTATATTTTTCTTATCGTGTTTATGTCCCGTTTCGACGGGAAAATTCTCCCGGCTATAGGGTACATTGCGTCCCCCGAATAATCGCTATGTCCCCACAACCCTAAAGTATGTCCCAGTTCATGAAGCGCGACCGTTCCAATATACGCTTTCTCCGGCATCGCGCTGTCAGTGTACAGCTTTATGGCGAGTTGTGTCCGGTATACCTCTGCAGGTCTCATGCTCGCTACACCTGCGGTATCAAGGTCGAACACGAATGTTATTAACAGATCATCGATCTCGCCCGGTCCGGCCGGGACGAAATCGACAATTGAATCCAGTGCGTTCTCCCATTCTGCCATCGCGTTATAAACCGGTTCCAGGTAAAAATTCTTCTGAGAATCCGGAAAATTATCCGGGAAAACTATAGTGTATTTAATATCCCCCCTGGCAAATCTTGCCCCGAGAGTTCCCGGTGTAACAAGGTCTATATAATCCGGCGACGATGGCACTATTAATGTCGCCTGGACAAAGCTCACGACCGAAGGGACTAAAAACACCCCCAGAAATGCGATCAAAGCCAGAAGTGCTACAAACCGCCCGAGTATGCCCGCCCACTCATATCGCGGCGCGTTATCAAGCTCGTCGTCATCGAGATTTTCAATGGCGTCCAGCAGTGGATCTTCGTCGTATTCTTCAAAGGCATCCGGCTCAGCCGCATGCTGATTTTCGGAACCGTCAACCGACTCCAGGTCCCAGTTCTCTAATTTCCACTTATCATTAGTATCTTTACTCATTAAAATTGATTAACCGGATTTCAGGTTTCCTAATATAACATAGCTGATTTTTCACGGTTTTATACCGGAATAAAAAATAGCCGGGAAAGTCCCGGCTCATCAAACTCGCAACAGCCTCTTCACTCTATTATCCGGGAACTGCGTGAGTCGCGTGTACATGCTCAACAAGATGAGCGATATACACAAGGTGGTCGCCGATCCGTTCCAGGTTCTTGGAAACCGCCAGGATCCTGACACCGGGCTCGACGGATGTACCCTTTGCGGACATGATCTCGATCAGTTCCCGGTACGTCCTATGGTAAAGCTCGTCGATCTCGTCGTCCTTCGCGGCGATCTTCGTCGCCGTCTTGACGTCGCCTGAAAAGAACGCGCCGATAAGGTCGTCCATCTCCCTTATGCACAATTTTGTCATGCGGGGGATGTCGATGTACGGTTTGAGAGGCGGGATACAGGCAAGCTCGATCGCCCTCTCGCTGATACTCGCCGCGTAGTTGCCTATTCTCTCCAGGTGGCTTGCCAGCTTGAGTGTGCTCATCAGAAATCTCAGATCGTTGTACGGAACATCGTTTGTTGAGATGAATTCCAGTACATACTCCCTGATTTCGTCTTCAGCACGGTTCACGTCCCTGTCAATCGAAACTGTCTGGTGCGCGAGCTTCTTGTCGCGGTCGACAAGCGACTGGACAGAGTTGAAAATCATGGACTCCACTTTCTCACTCATATCCACGATTTTCCTCTGGAGAATTTCGAACTGTGGTTGGGAACTCCGACCATTATGAACGTGTTGGTCCATAAGTGCCCTCCTTCTTGTGAATGCTACATATAATTTTACCACCCGTATCTGAAAATCGTATGGGAAAAATTGATTCAAAGATTGAAATTTAGCCTGGATTAATAAAATTGCCGGACATTTATCCCCGGCGGGACGGGCTTGAGAAGTAATTAATCCGGGAGTTTAATTTCCTCGTCAACCTGGTGCCTGATATCTTTTCCCTTGACCATGTACACTACATGCTCGGCGATGTTGGTCACATTGTCGCCCATGCGCTCGACATATTTCGCGACATTCTGGATCCTTATGCCCTGATCGATCACGTTTTCATCGTTTCTCATTAATGCGAATAATTCTCGCATGGTCTGGTGGTACAACTCGTCGATCTGGTCGTCGACCTCAATAACTTTTACCGCCTTTTCCGCATCCCTCTCCATCATTGCCGATATTACTTCCCCGAGCATTTCCTCAACCAGTCGCCCCATACGGGGAATGTCATCATAGGGTTTCAGTTGCGGAAGGTCGGAAAGCTCAAGTGACCTCTCGCAGATATTGGTTGCCAGGTCGGCGACTCGTTCAAGCGACGTTACCACTTTCATTGCCAGACAGATGTATCGAAGGTCTGATGCCATCGGCTGGCGTTTCGCGAGCATGATTATGCAATGTTCGTCGATTTCAATTTCATCGACATCCACCTTTCGGTCGGCGTCGATAACCTTCTTCGCGAGATTTTTATCCCTGTCAAGAAGCGACTTGATGCTGTCAGCGATCATTTGCTCGACCCTTCCGGTCATCAGGAGAAGCCGTTCGGTAAGGTACTTGATTTCGCTCTCGTATTCACTGTGAGTATGCTTCAGATCTTTCGCCATTTCACCGCTGTTGCTCATTTTTGCCTTCCAGAATTATTTTTTAATTATCCAAATTTGCCTGTAATATAGTCTTCCGTTCTTTTATCCGACGGCTTCGTGAACAATTTTTCGGTTATATCATACTCCACCAGGTCGCCGGTAAGGAAAAATGCGGTCTTGTCCGAAACTCTTGCCGCCTGCTGCATATTATGTGTAACAATTATTATCGTGTATTCTTCCCTTAACTGCCTGATAAGCTCCTCGATTTTTGCCGTCGCAATTGGATCAAGCGCCGAGCAGGGCTCATCCATCAGGAGTACCTCCGGATTTACAGCCAGCGATCTGGCTATGCACAGCCTCTGCTGCTGTCCCCCCGACAGGCTCCCCCCGGGCTTGTTCATATGATCCTTGACTTCATTCCACAAGGCAGCCTGCTTCAGGGCTTTTTCCGCGATAGTGTCTGCCTGGAAATTTTTCAGTAAACCTGTCAACCGCAGGCCGGCCACAACATTATCTCTGATGCTCATCGCGGGGAACGGGTTCGGTTTCTGGAATACCATCCCGACACGCCGTCTCAAGAGTACAGGATCGACACTTTTATCGAATATATTTTCACCATCAAGAAGTACTTTACCCGATTGTCCAGCTCCACGAATCGTTTCGTGCATCCTGTTCAGTGTGCGGATAAATGTCGACTTACCGCATCCCGATGGCCCGATTACAGCGGTAACCTTTTTCTCCCCTATATCAAGAGTGATATCTCTCAGTACTTCATGAGAGCCATACCATGCATGAAGGTCGTCTATACTGAATTTCATGCGCTTAGCCGCGGCTCCGCCAGCCATTCTTCCGCCGCCTGGTCCCGTCTTGATTTCTATTTTAGGCAACTCGGACATTAATACCATTGATCTACCTTGTTCGTTTTTGATACCTGTCCCTTAAAACTATCGCCCCGGCGTTTATTGTAAGCAGAACTACAAGCAGAACCGCGATACCCGCCGCGGCATTCAGCGTGAATTCTTCCTGCGGACGCGACACCCAGTTGAAAATTTGTATCGGCAGAACCGTGAACGGATCCCTCAGGCTGTCGGGAAGAAACGCCATGTACGCAACCGCCCCAACCGGAATCAGTGGGGCTGTCTCGCCGATAGCCCTGGAAATGGATAAAATCGAGCCGGTCAGTATTCCTGGGATTGCCATTGGCAGTACAACCTGCCGTATTGTCTCCCACCTTGTCGCTCCCAACGCAAGGCTTGCTTCCCTTAGCGACGGAGGCACTGTCCTCAATGCTTCCCTCGATGCCATTATCACAATTGGAAGAACAAGCAGCGCAAGGGTGAGTCCGCCAGCGAGTAAACTTCTGCCTAAATTCAGCATATGGACAAATATTCCAAGCCCCAGGAGTCCGTAAATTATCGACGGCACTCCGGCCAGGTTCGCTATATTGATCTCGATGAGATTTGTCAGCAGGTTTTTCTTTGCATACTCCTCAAGATAAATGGCAGCTCCCACCCCAACCGGCAGCGATACCGCTCCGGTCAGGACGATAATATAAAAACTTCCGACCAGCGCCGAGTAAATCCCCGCTTCTTCCGCTTTCATCGATGGGAAACTCGTCAGAAAATGCCAGCTGATCCTTTCACTGGCTTTGATTGCGACATCGCCGATCAGTACGATCAGAAGAATCAGCGGAAGGGCAATTACGGTCACACATAACGCGACAAATAGCTTTTCAGATATTTTCGGGTTGATCCTGATCATTCAGTTGTACCGATATGCCTTTTCGCGAGCTTTTGGCCCAGAATATTCATGATCAGTGTCATGCAGAAGAGCGAAAATCCCACTACAAAAATAGTCTTGAATTCGAGTGTCCCGGCAGGCGTCTCACCAAGGCTGATCTGGACGATATACGCGGTCATTGTTTCGATAGGTACGCGTGGATCGAATGTCAGCTTGGCTTGCTGTCCTGCCGCGATTGTTACTATCATCGTTTCACCGATAGCCCTGGAGATTGCCAGTGTAGTTGCTGCCGCTATTCCTGATCTCGCGGTTGGAAGCACAACCTGGAAAATTGACGGTAGTTTATGTGAACCGAGCGCGTACGCTCCCTCCTTCAGCGATTCAGGTACAGCGTATATCGCGTCCTCACTCAAAGACGAGATCATCGGGATAATCATGACACCCATAACTAATCCCGCACTCAATGCGTTAAATCCGCTGAGATCGGGAATAATTTTCTGGAGGAATGGGGTGACCAGAATCAGGGCGAAATATCCATATACAATTGTTGGAATCCCTGCCAGGATTTCCAGTAATGGCTTTACTGCCCGCCTTACATTCGACGCCGCGAATTCGCTCAGGTAGATCGCGGACAATAATCCGAATGGAAGCGCTACCGCTATCGCGATGGAAGTTGTCAGCAACGTTCCTGCGATAAGTGGCCAGATACCGAAATGTTTACTTGAAAATAAGGGTGTCCACCTGGTGTCGAGAAAAAATTGGGCGAATGTTACTTCCCTGAAAAAGCTGATCGTTTCAAAAATCAGCACCCCTACAATGCCAACAGTGATGAAGATGCTCAGGATGGAGCAGGCGAACATGAACCATACAATAATGTGTTCGGCGAATGAACCTGCCTTGTGGTGAAATTTTCGCCCGCCGGCAGTCGGCTTAGACGGGTCAGGTTCTGTTTCCCCGGAAATGTTTCTCGTCTGCAATGTCATGTTCCTCTGAAAATAACTAAAAACATGGATTCACGGAATTTCAATTCATTCCGAAAAGTCCCGGAAAAATCGTCGAATTATCTTTCCGACGCCAGCAACTCTTCCACTGTGACCCCGACCTGAGCGCCGCCGCCGAATACCGATCCTAAAATGCGGTTATCAAACCTGTCCCGGCACATATCGTACACGAGGGGAGGAAGTGCTATATAACCAACCTCCGGAACAAGTACCGGTGCCTGGTCGAGATAAAATTGAACGAATGCCTCGACCTCGGGACGTGAGTCAGCATCACTGACATTTACGTATATGAAGATCGGCCTTGAAAGAGGCTGATACAGCCCGGTTTCAATTGACTCAGTCGATGGAGTAATCGGACCTGCTCCATTGGAGTCGTCGCCATCTTCGATAGGTACGATCTTCAGCTTATCGGTGTTTTCAGCATAGTAAGCGTATCCGAAGTACGCCAGCGCATTCGGGGAATTGGAAACGCCCCGAACAAGCGTGTCATCGTTTTCACTCGG
>DASWIV010000124.1:0-5547 GCA_036397475.1 bacterium | reverse complement strand
TAAAGCTCTTCAAAAGATGGTGGACGGAAATCCATCCCGAAGTTGCCCTGCAGAAATGTATTTTCGCCAAGTGGAATTTTACCTCCAATCGCTGGGGAGAAATTCATATCCCCATCCAGTGAGTCCATCCTGACGCCGCCTGTAAAAACAGAATTTGATTCGTGATAATACTCATCGTGAACCCAGAGCGAAACTGTATCCCGGCTGATATCGCCATCGCTGATTCCTGACATTTCTTCGATCGCCAGTGAAAATCCGAATGATGCAATGTCCCGATCTGAAATTCCCGGTCCGGTCCAGCCAGACTGAAAATCCCACCTGCTGTGTTTCCTGTTTACCTCGTGCGGAACACCTGTGCTTTCTCCAAGAGGATCATTGAAATTCCTGTCCTGCCTGAGCCATCCCAGAGACAGGTTTAACTCTCCTTGCTGGTAATTTTCGTCGGAGTACAAGGCATGGATGAAATATCGGGTGTCGTCCTGCGATGTTTCCCGTGACAGGAAGGTGATGATTCCGGGGATGCCTTTTTCGGCATTGTAAAGTTCACCGGTAATGCGGAATGAGCGAAAATCATCAAGGTCCCATTCGTGTCCAAAACTCAGGCTGATGGCTGAGTATTCATTATTGATGCGAGTGTCGGGGAAATCGTCGAGTGTATTGAATTCAGTGCCGTTATTATTCAGGAATGGGAAATCGTCCCTGGAGCCGGTCAGGTCCAGGGTGAAAGTATCATTTGCTGATGTGAATGAGTACGCGGTTTGAATTGTTGAAAAACTTCCACAGGATAATCTCAATGATTGAATTTCTTCTTCTGAATTTTCAATGCTGGTCAGGCGAATGACGCCACCGACCGCCCCGGCGCCTGAATACGCTCCCTGTCCTCCACGGATCACTTCGATCTTTTCAAGTGCGCTCAACGGAATGTCGCTTAGGTCTACAGGTCCGCCTGCAGGATTCAAAGGGACCCCGTCGAGGAGTACCAGGACATTTTCACTCCCGGGTGACCGTATGGATATCGACGATAGCTGCCCCAATCCTCCGAATGAGCGTATTGAAATCCCGGGCAGGCCCTGAAGCGCTTCCGGTAAGGTTAACGACTGATCGAGCAACTCAGAAGGATCTATTACACTTACGAACGATGTAGGCCTGTCGATCACCTCATCGCCTTCGATCGATTCATCCTCTACTAAAATTGTACCGAGGTCGATTACTTCCTCTTCGGAGATCTCTTCAGATTCTCCCGACTCTTCCTCTGCCTGGGCAGGCACAGTGCAAATCGCCATGAAAATTATCCACGGGAGAAACAACACCATGAGGCTGCAGATTTTTCCGGGATGATGCATTCGGAAGCTCACGGATTGTAGACAGCGAACAGGATCAAAAGACAAGCTGATGAACAGATTATTGTAAAAGCTGTAAATACGGTGAGTATTTCTGTTGTCATCAGTCCACACTCGGTCCCGTGAAATGGATTGCCGCGACGGAATCAAGATCAAATCCGGCAGCATTCGGTGTCGCGCCTAATCCGGATTCCTTCCCGAAGTCTGTGACCAGATCGCCATCAGGATCATAGATTAACTTGTCTGGCGAATAAGTCACATGACCCGTATCGATGACTCTTACAAACCGGCACCATGAAAGCCCGACATCCGCCAGGTCAAACGAGACTCCTCCGGCCGCAGCTGGATCCAGAGGATCTATTCCGTTTGTGGTTCCATCTGAATAAACGTGTGAATATGTTGGCGTTGTACCTGCTACACCTGAAAAGCTTCCGGGATTGGTATACGCGTATCCGAGGCAGGTAGTGTTAGATGGGTTATAGCCGTATGGAAATCTGACCCAGTCATGATTATTCTGGCTGACCTCGACCACTGCGGTTTCTGTCCATACCGCGAGTTGGGATTCGCCATCGTAATCGCACTCTCCGACCTTGAATCCATTTTCGAAAACAATCAGATCGGGACCATCTCCATCGAATATGAGATTGTCGGTAAATTCGACCGTAGCGACTCCACCATAGCCGAGTGAGCATACATCCGTCGTACCCGATCCGGATCCCGACCCGGTTGGCGGACCCAGCGCTTTCGATGGCACTGTGAAGGTATATCCAGGTTCATTCAATGCTCCAAATTCAACATCAATCGAATCCCCGAATGGATCGACACAGTATACCGGCACTGTACCTGTCAGTGATTGATACTGAACTTCCAGGGTCGCGGTACCACCCCAGTAATATTTCGAAAGCCTGGTCACTACTCCGTTATCGAATGAACATAATTCATTTCCATTGAGGTCGGTACCGGAAATGTCCCATTGAAGTCCTGAATCCACTGCTGTGTATGATCCATCCGAATTAATCAATGCGGCTTCGCAGGAGATCTGGTCATCCTGATCATACAGTGACAGATTTCCACCTTGAATTACAATTCCTTCCGGATATCCGGTTTCAGGCGACACCGGAACTTCAACCAGTTGAAAATATGTAAGGAAATCGTTCTCAGGATTATTTAGCTGGTCATGCACGGCAAGTAGTCCCCGGTAGACACCGGATTCAGCGTTTAATTCATTAAACAGCTTCAATTCATAATATGGATTTGGATATTCTGCTACGAAATTTCCCGCAATTGGAGCAGGGGACAAGTCAGGTATTTCAAGAATAACTTCAGACAGCTTGCCATCGTTCTGCCAGTCCCTTATTTCTACACCGGCAAGGAGGTACGATCCTTTATCGATATGAATCGCACCTGGTGTGGTGAATCCTGCCTCGTACGCCTGGTTGCGGTGAGGACTTTTCGATGGATCTCCCGGATCGATCTGTCCGGCTGGAAGCCAGCAGGCATCAATCACATAATCGAATTCCAACGCACCGGTCTCCGGCAGGTTAAGAACATAATTCTTCTTGTGCGAGGACCCGCTCTTGAAAATTCGCTCCTTCATTTCAGTCGCGAAATTCATGTACGGGTTTAAGTCAGCGTAGTCGCCGTAGCTCCACATGGACGTATACCCATTCGGCTCATACAACAGACCTGAAACACTTCCGGAATCGAAATTCATCACGGGCTTTCCCAGAACAATTCCCCTGACATCGTAGCCGTTGAGATTTTCATTTCCGGGAAACGGATGAGTGATCGTTACATCCACCGAAAGCCTGTTTTCGCTGAGTTTTTGTGCGTTATCGAATTTCAAACCTGCAGGATTTTTAACGATGCCGGTAACATTGAAATGAGCCTCGGCGCTGCGTACCGTGCTGACCTGGATATCCAGATTGTCGGCATTGATCCGGACATGCCATTGTCCGTAGGAAGTATGATTGTTATCGACTGACCCTGCCAATGCCGAGCCGTCATTCTGATCAGGCGGATTAACAACCGGATTTCCGCCTGAGCACCCGATATATGCGCATGCAAATATCGCGATCATCAGGCCGGATAGATTTTTCAATGGATTCAATTTTGTGCTCCTTACGCGAGTCTCGGGCTCGCAAAAAAGGTTGGACGTCAGCTTAAAGCTGACTGCACGCTATGATCGGTCTCCTGGCTTAGGGTCATCTCCACATCCGAGCCTTCTCATCCATCTTGGTGGACAATGGCGTATTCCGGATGGGGATCGCCTTCACAGTTGCCTGACAGCGACGGACTCACACCGTCTTCCCGTACATCACAACGTGGCGGATTATTTGTTGATTTAAGAGTAACAGATGAATAGCGAATTAACAATGGCTAATTTTAATTCATCCTGGACTTGACGAATAGCCTGAATTCGAGTATGTTCTCAATATGAGTACAAGTGTATCTGAATTAAAACAAAGCGATCCGCGGCCTGTCAGTCATCGAAATGTGTATAGCCTCTTTGGCTCCGGGACCAGAGTAGATGTTCTCTGGGAGTTTATCAAATCTCCGGGTGAGTATCTTGGGCCGCAGGAACTCGCGCGTCGTACCGGACGCTCTCCCGGAGATGTAAGCAGGATCTGCGGTCAGCTCTGGCAGATGAATTTAATAACTGGCAGAGTCCTGAATTCTCAGGATATGAAGAATTCCAGTCTGCGAAATAACTTTATTTTAAATAAGGAGCATCCTTGGATTCCAGGTCTCCGCATTTTCCTTGAGAACGCGGTAGGGACATTGTTCATCATCAGAGAAGAGTTCAAAAATCTCGACGAGAGTAAAATTAATTGCGCGTTTGTTCACGGCTCGTTTGCGACAGATACTTATGGTGCGAACAGCGATATCGATTTGATTATAATTGGAAAATATGACAGGTTCGCGCTTACGGAGGTCATTTCTAAAATCAGACAAAGAACTGGGCGGGAAGTAGACTATCGAGTCGCGACAGTGCGGGAATGGCAAAAATTGTATCAAGATAAAAATCCGTTTGTGCTTTCGGTAATGTCCAAACCAAAGGAATTTATAGTGCACTCCCAGTCTGTTCTTGACACTATTTGTGGCAGTGATTGATGAGAGATTGGAATGAAATAATTCTTAACCGCGCGGTACGTGAGGAATTTACTCCTCCGGATCGATTTCCCGGGTTAATTGAAAGCGCACGTGGAGAATACAACAACGCGATCCAGGGAAATCTCAATGAAAAAGGCACATTCGAGATGCTTTACAATGCAGCGCGCGAATGGTGCGAGATAATCCTGCGTGCCGAGGGATGGCGCACTCAGGCATCGGGACATCATGAGGTAGTGTTCAGTGCGTTCAGGCATTTTGTGGGAGACCAAGTCGAGCAACTTGCGCGATATTTCGATGATATGAGGATACTTCGCCACGACCTCGATTACGACTACCGTCCGGGGATGATATTCGAGCATGAACTTGAAGACATGAAGAAAAAGGTAAAGATGCTGGAGAAAGAAGTCTTGAGGTGGTTGAAGAAAAATCATCCGGAGTTGATTTAAGCTCCTCTTTATGCTAAATATACGTTTAGTATTTCCATTTTTATGGAAAGGCAAGAGGCTACGTATTGGTGAAAAATACCTATGATGAAATTGGCTTATGGTCTGAGATAAAGCATGAAATTTTAAGCAAATATGCTAGATCTTACTCCACTATTATGACTAAGCAAGGTTTTTTTGAACATGCATATATCGATGCATTATCTGGTGGCGGAATTCAAAAGCGAAAGCATAAGGAAGAATTTGTACAAGGATCTCCATTGCATGTTCTGAATATTACTCCACCATTCCAGAAATTTTACTTTGTCGAACTAGATAAGAAGAAATGCCAAATGTTATCTGAATTAATTGGTGAGAGGCAACATACTTATGTATTTTGTGCAGATTGTAATGAAGCATTGCCAAATATCATCTTTCCTAAAGTAAAATATGAAGAATACAAAAGAGGGTTATGTTTGCTTGATCCTTATAAGCTAGGAGAATTGAAGTGGGAGACGATTGTAGCAGCCGCTATTGCTCCCTGCATAAGTAAAGTCCTATTTAAGGCGTAAAAAAAGCGGGCTGTGTTTAATGAAGGATCGGAGCAGGGACTGTCTGTTTTGAATTGAACGCCCGTTGTGACGTGTAAAGTCCGCCAGAGCATCAACTTC
>DASWIV010000123.1:0-8711 GCA_036397475.1 bacterium | reverse complement strand
CTGTCGGTGGCTGATTAGCCTGAGTCTGGAACTCGCCGACTTCCAGCATGACGATATTGTATCCTGTCAAATCCAGGTGCGGGGGCGCTGTTGAATCTTCAGTATCTTTTACACTGAAAAGGCACATGTACTCGCCCTGTGGCGCGATTTTGACGTTTTCAACCGTGGCTTCGTAAGTCGCGTAATCAATGCCTTCCGACACGTACAACCCGTTTACAGAGCCGTCGAATAATTCCGGACATTCGACAACCGGGGCGAAGTGCGAATCTTTTCCCTGGTGGTCGTATACGTTTATCGACAGTACAGCTTCTCCGCCCTGATCGGTAAGTCCCTGTCCGATCGGATTGACCGTTACATCGATCTTCCATGGCTCAGGACAGTTTGCTTCCGGCGGGAAGTCCGTCATAACATTCGTTGGCGGTTTGACAGTAGGGAGAGTCCAGCTTGCATCGACGCCATAGCCCAGAATAAAGGTGCTGTCCGGCATATCTATTTCATATGATACCAGGACCGCACTTCCGGCATAAAATGCATTTCGTGTGTTGGTTACACCAGGGGAGATATGATATTTAAATCCGTTCAATAACGCGTTTGGGGTTTGCGGGGAGGTGAACTTGCCCTTGATGTATCCCTGTAATCCATTGGGACCCGAACCGGCGGTTGTCCCGTTGTAAAGGGTCGTGAATCCATCGGCATTCACAAGCTGTCCGTCACCTGAAGACCCGTCAGGGGTCGTAAGACCCGAAACGGGGAATGTATGGGAACCGGCGAACATCGCGATTCCCCGTACATCGAATCCTGTAAATGTAGGGCTTTGGAACGGGTGTTCGATCTGGACATCGAATATCTTCGTACCGTTGCCGGTTGGTGTAAGTCCAAGGACCTTGACACAGTTCGTGCATGGTCCCTTTTCAAGGAATTTTACGACATTCCAGTGGTCTTCAACATTTCTCACCGGGATCGATTCCACGGTATTTGCAATGGGATCTATGTTGAACTCGTAGTAAGCCCATAGATACCTACCGGTTTCGGATGGGGTGTTCTGCAGGGTGAGATTTGGAGTAGTCGGATTTTCAGACTGTGTAGCGGCACCTGAACAGGAATTAATAAACGCCAGAACCACGATAATCATCCCGACCGTGATGGGCAGGCGAGATTTCATATTTTGCCTCCGTAAGACATATGGGGTTAATTTATGGTCGATATTAATGACCACCTCTTACGTAGCGGTAAGAGACAGATTCATTAAAATTGTACTATTTTTTGGATGCAAAAACCAGAATTATTGATATAGGGTGCAATAAGATTTGATTTTTTTGCCCGTATGAAATTAATTTTACCACGGTTTGACCATTTCGCAAGACTCCCGTACAATATTGAAGAATTTATTCGATCCTTTTTACGTTCGTACTCGAGCTTTTTTTGAGTCCGTTTCTGCGGATTTAAATCTCTGCTCCCTCACGGAGGTTCCGTAATATGAGTAGGTATATTTTCGCGGGAATATTCGCGGCGATGATATTTGCGGCGATGATTCCGCTGGCGTGCAATAAGGGAGGCTCGTCGGTTCCGACATCCCCTGATTCCCCACGGGAGATGACAACCGCCTTTATCGATATCGGGGATACTTCCATTGAAGGTGATACGCTATCCGTCACGGTCGATTACGAAAACGCGCTTGATATCTACGCGTTGAGTTTTCGAATGGGATACAATCCCGGGCAATTGTCCCCGGTGGATGTTACCTGGGATGAGATCGTCTCATCCGACGATTCCACTTTCGACCTTCTGAACCAGCGTGGATTTGTTCCGCTAGCGTTTGGAAAATTCGACGGGAATGCCGGAATTTCGGGCAATGGAAATCTTGTAACGGTTAAGTTTAATATCCTTGACGGCAATTATGAAAGCCCATGGATAATAAATGAAACAGAATACCTGGTGGGGAAAGATTCGACCGGAAGCAGAATAAACATAATGACCGGCGGTGATGTGTTATGAAAACCGCCATATGGTCATTCACAATCACCTATCTTTTAATCGGGCTCTTTATCTATTCAATGCCCGCTAACGCGATCACTCCTCCACCCGAGGATCAGATTGAAGCGCTGAGAAACGATCCCGACCTCCAAAAAAAAATCGATTTCAATGAGTCATTACTTGCCCCGCTTCTGAATAAATCAATCCTGCGGCCTGCGGATGTCGCCGATACTTTTCGCGATGGTGTCGCGCTTCACTTTGGAGAGACGTCCGACGACCCGAATTATATCGGTCGTTACGACGCCAATAAGGACGGCGTGATCGATGAAAGAGATTTCATCGAGGTTACGTTCCAGGCTCCCGCACTTGTAAGAACCGCCGCGACATCGCCAACCGAAGGACAGGCGAATCACGCGGTCCTTCTGATTAAATTTCCCGATGTTGCTCCTGCCGCCAATCACGATTCCGGTTTTTTCACAAACATGTTCTGGGGCAATGGAACCAATACCACAAAATCATATTATTGGCAGGTGTCTGACAATTCACTGACTATCGGCGGACAGGTTCTTACAAATCCCGATGAGCCAGACGGTTACTTTATCGCCGATTACCCGAAAACCACGTATGGCGGCGATATGTCGCTGCTCGAGGAAACCCTCAACAAAGCGGATGTTTATTACGATTTCAACGATTTCGACTTTGATAACAATGGCGAAGCCGACGGAGTTTATTTTATCTACGCCGGCGATGTCGATGGATGGGGCGAATTTTACTGGGGATGGGCTACCTACGGTCCCTGGATAGTTGATGGAGTGCGGGTCGGTCCCCTGATGTTTGTCGGAGAGAATCTAATTAACTGGAGAGTCGCCGCGCATGAATACGGCCATATGATGGGGCTTCCCGATCTGTACGATTACGATTTCGATTCAAAAGGATGCGGCAGCTGGTGCCTGATGGCGAGTGGCAACGGCTACATGGGCGCCTGGTGCCGTAAGGAACTTGGATGGGTAACGCCGATCGCGCCAGGACTGGACACTTACAATGTCCACTTCGATCCCAGGTCGCAGAATTCCGATGTCTGGCGTATATGGGACCAGGGGGAGTGGGGACCGGAATATTTCCTCATCGAATGGATACAGAAAACCGGCTATGACGGCGGCATGCCCGGCGAAGGCCTGATGATCTGGCATATCGATGAGACCCAGGGCGGCAACAACAATGAAAATCACAAGCTATGTGATGTCGAAGAAGCTGACGGTCTCGATAACCTTGATAAAAATCAGAACAACGGCGATGCTACCGACCTGTGGTACGACCCGAATGCGATTGAATTCACTGACCTGACCTATCCGAATTCCGACTCGTATGACGATGGACCTACCGCTGTAAAGGTTTTGAATATTTCGGACCTGACTGTCGCGGTCGCTGACCTGATCATAGGTGTCCCGAGCAATCTGCCGGTCGACGAGATCGAACCGAACGATGCGTTCGACGACTCCGGAGTAATTGATATTCTTGAGCCGAATGGCGTTTTCGATGGAATTGTCGATTACCTGGGCGATCCGGTGGACTACTGGAAAATTGTTGTGGCGGAGCCTTCGGTTATCACCGCAGAACTCGATAGTGACAAACAGGGAGTCGGTTTCGATATGACCCTTTATGGTCCCGATGGAACCTCCGTGGTCGAAGAATCGGCATCGACATGGCCCGATGAGACCATTCGTGCGTTATGCGACATCCCTGGCGAATATTACCTTGCTGTAACTGCTGTCCGGGGTGCCGGGTATTACAATCTTACTGCCAGCCTCGACGCCCTTCCCGATCCGGGACAGGTGATTATGAAAAACACGCCATGGCTGGATTCCGGGATCTACGATGAGGCTTTAAAAATTCCAGCCATGCGGCTTGATTTCTTCACAGGGTCTGGCGAGACCTTGCGTGATATCAGATTCTACGATCAATCTACCGATTTGAATGCTATCCGGAAGATAGAATTGTGGCTTGATAATGGTGACGATGAATTCGGTCCCGGACTGGATACGCTTGTCAGCGAATCGGCGGGTCCAGGGTCGCTGAATACCCAGGTGATCAATGGCATCAACCAGTTCATCGATAGATTCGCGACAATCTGGGTTGTGATCGATGTCGGGGATACGTCGGATGGCATTCTTATTGGATTATCTGTGCCAAATTATAAAGACATTGTTTTCGATGGCGGAGATGTGCTCTATTACAACTTCCCTCTCGATTCAGGATATGCAACGGTTACCGATGCCCCCATGCCGCTCAGCTATGTTGCGGCAGGAGATTTCATGATGGGATCGGACCCTGGCAACGACCCGTATTACAATCCAGCATGCGATTTGAACGAGGAAACTCCTTACCATCTGAATCGTACCGGCGATTTCTATATTTCACGCGATGAAATCACGAATTTCCAGTACTCCACTTTTATGGACGACCTTGGGTATTCAACTCAGTCATACTGGTCCAATGGAGGATGGAGCTGGAAGAACAACAACAGCATTACCGGTCCGGCGGGATGGACAGACCCGGGGACATTTTTCATCGGTCCGGAATGGATGGATTACCCGGTTGGCGGCCTGAGCTGGTACGAATGCGCCGCTTACTGCGTCTACATGGGCGGACGGCTTCCGTACGAGCCGGAATGGGAAAAATCCGGACGTGGCACTGACGGACGGATTTATCCCTATGGAAATGTCTATAACCCGGCACTTAGCGCCCTTGGAAATCCGGAACCTGTCGGGACAAATCCTGGAAGCGACTCCATGTACGGGGTTCACGATCTGTCCGGGAATATTTTCGAGTGGACCTATGATGCGTGGGAATATGGATTGTATGACCGCTACGCTGAAGGTGTTCTCGAAACCCCCGATGGAAGCAATTACCGGATGCAGAGAGGGTACCGGTACCTCGTTGTCGGAAGTTGCGGGCAGAGTTACGCGACCCGGCTTCCATACAGGGATACGTGGCCACGGACATACAGGTGGTCGATCACAGGATTCAGGGTGGCATTCGACCCGCCTGCGTAAAATTTACAATTCAACGGAGATGTGTTTAATGCACATAATGATCCTGATGGAAATTATATAGGTGTTGCCAATTAATGCAGGTGGCGGAGGCGTGCCTGGTCCACCATACTTTTGGAGAACAGCTTACACAGTTTTTGCATACGCAGTAGACCTGGAATGACAAGGATGTTCGAGTCTTATAGATATTGGAAATGATGATTACTGGGCTGGGTGGTCTGATAGAATGGGTGGTGCGAATCCTTAAATCATTATTAGCAGGAAAGACAATTTCCGGACCATATAAATTTAATAGCCGGCTGCATAATCATTTGCAGCCAGTTTTTTTTCAATAAATCCAGAATTCCTGTCAGTTTTGAGCATCGGCATACGTAATACTTATGTATGGCGGCATCTCGTACAGCGGTGATTTTGAATTCGCGGCAGTCGAAGACCCCTTCGGGTGGCGATGAGTGGGTGAAGTCGACTGTTCAAGCCGTGAATTATTGCGTTGAAAATGATCTCAGGATTGTCGGTTCGGTGGGCATGAATACGTGGGAGCTTTTGTTATGGGGAATTTCTGAATTCAAAGGAAAAGGCAGTTTAATTCTACCCTCGATTCATGTAAGCACAAATTCCATATTGATCGAAGGGGTCTGCCACGATTACAGGATGGAGAAAAAAGGCCATAATTGGAATTTTCTTGTTCCATCCAATCCGCGGTCCAGAAAATCCTGGTGGGACGAACGCGATCGATACGCTATTAAGTTATCCGACACGCTCATCCCGGTAAGTGTTCGTGAAGGGGGACGTCTGGATGCTTTATTAATTGAATCGGGAAACAGGAAAGTGGTTACGGAATTCAGGATTGAATACTCATCAAAAAGTATATGTGGCGAAAGCTGGAAGGTGCCGGAGATCACCTGTCAGCCTGACGGGTGGGATTACCTTACTCACTGGACGTCCCGGTCTTACGTGCCATGGAACAATGAGGACCACTTCGCATATTACAAATCGATAATTGACTGCGTTGATGAATACTCCCATTCAGCCTTAAGGGCATTGATAAATATTATCGAACAGAATTATATTTTCGGATCGACAGGACGTTACCGGGGGGGCAAGTCTGCCGTATCGTTTACGGAATTATCCCCTGCCGAATCCGCTCCCCTGATGAGGTGGCGGTCGAGATTTGTACGCCCGACATTTGAACCTTACGGTATCGCCATTGCAAAATCCGCGGCTCTGCATGCCGGCATCAAAAAGGTTGAGTACTTCAAAAATGGGGCGGAATCCTGTGCGATCAATGAAAAGGGACCGTACACTCAGGGATATTCAAAGGGGGAATGGTGGAGGGAAAAAGAGTGGAGATATATAGGGGATCTGGACCTGGGAAATCTGCCTCCGGACTCAATAAAAATTCTGGTTCCAAAGCATGAGGATGTTTTGAGATTTGGAGTCGTGGATTACGATTTTATTCCGATCTGTGGACTGGATTAAGGCTCACGCTCTATCCAGCCGGGCGGCATATTATCGGTCCGGTATATCTTTCTGAGCTTGTTGACTATATCGTCCGAGAGAAGAAAACACTCGTCAATTCCCGCTTCACCATCGACTACGTCGTGGGCGAAAACTTCACATGTAGGCGACCCGCATACCGCGCAGTCGATCCCGGGCAGAGTATTCCGGATGGTTTCCGCCTGTTTCATTCGTGTAATTCGCTGAGCCATGGTCATCTTCTGTTCTTTGATCGGACGTGGTTCAAGCTGATTTTTAAGGAGATAATCAGGCATGTTGTAGCGGTCGCTGACCTCGTACGCTATTTCCGGGTCATGCAGGGGCCACTCGGCGCTGAGGCGACGTAGCTTCGACCTTGCCATGTAAATATTCTGGACCGTCAACGGCCCGCCGACACATCCGCCGGCGCAGGCGAAGGCTTCGAGGAACTGGATATCGCCGATCTTTCCCATCGATAATTCCTCGAGCATATGGATCACATTCTCGAGCCTGATCACCGACAGAGTGTTGATGTCTGTCAGGTACTTGCTCTGTCCACCTGAAAGTGCCCAGTTGATTGTCGTCAGATTGAAAGTCAATTTTGATTCATGTCCGTTTCCTGACTGCTGTTTATTTTTATTTATCGCGTATTGAAGATCGTTGTAAATGTCCGAGATCCCTATTGCGAAATCGATCTCACTTTCCCCTCCCTGGGCGGGATGATGTACCGATGTCACCTTGCCGGGACATGGCGACAAATATACCGCCGCGATCCGGTCAGCAGGGATTCCCAGCTCAACTGAATATTTCTTCTTTATCTCCCTTGCCGCGATTTCTCTCGGGACGTCCATCGGGATTATCTGGTCAACCAGGTATGGATATGAAACCTGGATCAACCTGACGACCACCGGGCAAAGTGTCGAGATCAGCGGGAATGGTCCTTCGTGATTGTGTATATATTCGGATATTGCCCTTGTAACAAGCTCGACTTCGATCCTGTCGTCGTACACCTCGTCGAACCCCAGTGATAACAGTCCATTGTTAACTTCATCGACACTGACATCGAGTCCGAACTGGCCATAGAGAGTCACCGACGGAATGGCTACTTTGTACTGGTAATTATCCAGGTCGGACAGTGAATCTGTTGTGACCTTGAAGGCACCCGACGGGCAAATCGCGATACAACCTCCGCAATCGACACACATCTCCGGATAATGCCTGACTTTGCCATCGCGTACGCGAAGCGCTTCGGTAGGGCAGGTACGGAGGCACGCCATCGAACCACAACATTTGTCGTAGTCGATCTCGAATGAATGTACAAATGTGCCAGTCATATATTTGCCAGTTCAAAGCCAATAAATACAGTGGTTCCGACATCGACCTCGCTCTCGATTTTTAGGGTGTCGGCATTTTTCTTGATGTTCGCCAGGCCCATCCCGGCTCCGAAGCCGCGTCGTTTCGCTTCCTCGCTTGCAGTCGTGTATCCTTCCTGCATCGCCAGCTCGATATCGTGAATTCCCGGACCCCTGTCCTTAATTACGATCTCAATCTTTTCGGGCGCGAGCAGGAAAAATATCTCAGCGTCGTATGCATGAATCACAGCGTTCATTTCGGCTTCGAATAACGCTATTGTCACCCTTCTCACAAATTCCGGATCGAGTTTCACCTGCCTGAGAATATTCTTGACCGATGTCGCGACCTCGCCGGCGTTTTCGTAGTCGTTGCCCCTGACCGTATAACTGCGTTCGAATATTTCAGGTCGTGTCGCTGTCATGGTTCAAAGTTTTAATGGTCCGAAACCGAAATTCCGGCCCTTGATAATTTATCCAGGGTCTCATCGAGCGTCAGATCGGTTGATAAAAGCGGAATGTCGGATTCCTTGCCAAGCTCTACTGTCCTGCCTGCCGGCTTTTCACCTTTCACGAAAATTACCGCAATGAGATCAGTGACATACGCGGTACGGATCACCTGTGGGGATGTTAGGGCAGTGATGAGGATCGAGCCGGTTAATGCCGATGAGAGTACGTAGCTCATCCTGTCCGATGCAATCAGGCACGACGCTGTCCGGTTCAGCAAATGAGTGCCGTAATGCACCTGGCACCCCAGAATTTCAATTATATGACTTAGAGCTAGCATTGCAGGATTACCTGGAGCCTTAACTGTCTTGAGTTTCACCTCAATCCCGCATCGCTTAATTTCAATGCAAGATTC
>DASWIV010000122.1:0-6136 GCA_036397475.1 bacterium | reverse complement strand
CGTCGGTTGTCGATGCTGACGCGCCGCTTCCGGAAATACAGAAAATCGTCATAGAGAATCACTCGGGATTTATCCCTGTTTTATCTGATGGAAAATTATCCGGAGTAATCACCAGGTCTGACCTTATCGACGCGATACATTCGTCGTTCAGGTACAGGTCGAATGAGCCGGATGTGATCCGGAAAACTCCGGAGGAAAAAGGGCAGGAACTCCTGTCCAGAATTCCGGAATCGTACTCAGCATTGCTGGGTATAGCGTGCGAGCTTGCGGATTCCATGAATGTCGGATGCTATCTTGTCGGTGGAATTGTCAGGGATCTTGTAATGGGGGGCAAAAATTCGGATATCGACCTGCTGATAGAGGGCGAAGGGCTTTTATTCGCGCATGCGCTCGCGAATACACTCGATGCGAGGGTGATCGAGAACAAGAGATTCCAGACGGGTAAGGTTGTACTCGCTGATGGGATACATATCGATGTCGCGACAGCAAGAGAGGAAATATATCCCCAGCCGGGTGCGCTTCCCGAAGTCGAAGCCGCCGGGATAATGGACGACCTGTCGAGAAGGGATTTCACCATCAACACTCTCGCTATCCAGTTGAACAGCAGGCACTGGGGACGCCTGATCGATCATTTCGGCGCGGTCAGGGATATCGAGGAAAAGAAGATCCGGGTTCTTCATACATTCAGTTTCGTGGAAGATCCGACCCGTGTCATGAGAGCGCTTAGATTTTCCGCCCGCTATGGGTTTGAGATCGATAACGACACACGCGATCTGCTCATCAGGGCTCTTCTGGAAGGACGCCTTGACGATGTCAGCCACGAGCGAATCAGGGATGAAATTTTATTGTGTATCAGGGAACCGGAGCCATGGAAAATTATCCGGCGGTTGTGGGATGAAGGTGTGTTCGGTGTGCTCGATCCGGGGCTTACCATACCAGCTGGTATTCGCAGCGACAAAGATATTGTCGGGGAAGCATACGAATGGATCAGCCGGTACCTTCCTGAGGAAGAACTTCCGGACAGGGATATCGTTTACATCGGGTTCCTGCTGTCAGAGACTATTCCCGACGACGCACACAGATTCGTGAATAACTACAGCTTCGATGGCCGTGTGATTCGAATGGCGGATTCATTCCCGGAATTCGCAACGGTGCGTGAGGCTATCTCGGATGCAAATATCAAACCTAGCGTGCTCACTGAAAATATTGAGGAACTGACTTCCGCATTGTGGGCCAATCTTGTTGTTGGGAAACCCGACGATTCACCTGAAAAGATCAATGTTGCCAGATACCTTGCCGAGTACCGGAATGTCCAGCCCGAGATCACAGGAACCGACCTGATCAGCGAAGGATTTGCGCCGGGAAAATCGTTCGGGCTCGCGCTGGAAAAGGTCCGAAAAGCAAAACTGGACGGATTGATCGGGTCAATCGAGGATGAGATGAGGATCGTCAAGGAGACATTACACAGTGTCTAGCGGGGAAAAGGTGTAGCAGGTCCATTTATCCGACCCGAAATAATCCTCAGCCTGTTCCTTGTCATAAACAAGCAAACCCTCGACCGAGTCTCGTACGTAAACGGTGTTAAAATCCCGGTGAGGCTCAACAGCCGCCGCGTGGAGAATTCCCTCGTACCGAAATATGACCAGCAGTTCATCATCCATGGCAATCACGTCTTCGAATCCGAGTTTTTTCTTTTCTACCCTGAACCCGAAATAACGTCCCCCACGGATGATCCCGTCAGCGCCTGTCCCGAAAAATGACGTGCCTGAGACCCTGGCGACCTCATAAGTTGATGTGTTTATGCCGCGGGATTTCAGGAGCATGACCATGCTGGCGGGAACGCATGAATAATTTGTGTCCTGGATCAGAATGTCCTCAGATATCCAGTTGTCGGGGAGCCTGGAAAGCTGATCCATAGCGAACGCGCGAGCCCACATGTTGACCCCGGTCCAGGCGATTGCGAAAAATACCGCCGCAATCACCCAGTACGCCCACTGGGGAAGGGTGCCTTTTACGGAGAAACTTTTAAGATCGTTGTCGATTAATTTCATCTGGTAATTTCTACGATTAATTTAGCACGGATTTGGATCGGTAATCGAGCGATTTAAAAGCGCTCTTGGGAACAGTTGCCCAAAAGAAGTATAATTGGCGCAGTGGGATCATTTGTTACAGAAGGGATCGTTATCGGCGCAAGGCGTTATGCTGAAGCTGATCGTCTTATTGTTATTTTTACCCGCGACAGGGGGAAATTGAGCGCGATTGCGAAGTCCGCCCGTAAGCCCAGGTCGAAATTGCGTGGAGGAACGGAAGCGTTCGTGAGGGCGAATTTCGAATTCGCCGAGGGAAAAACTCTCTCGATAGTACGTCATGCGGAAGTAATTTCCGCGGGACTGAAACTTCGTGATGACTGGAAACTTCTGCAGCTTGCGGGACATATTTCGGAAATCGCAAAAAAGCTGAGTGAGGAGCATGTTCCCGACGAGGAATTTTACGAACTGATCGCTAACGCGATCGAGAAGGTCGGGGAAGGGGATATCGAGGCGGTGCAAATATTCAAGGCGAAAACACTTGAGCACATGGGAATTTTTCCGGAGATAGGGCGATGTATGAAATGCGGTACGTCAAAATCGTCGGGAATTGTCCATCTCGACCTTACAAGGGACGGATTCCTCTGCGCAGATTGCGCGGCTGACACCCAGGTTTATCATCCTGTCTCAATGAAAGTGCTACACCTGCTGAGGACCTTGTATGAGACTGGCTCGGTTCCGGATGAATTCAGCGACGATGACAGGGAGAAGGCGGACGAGGTAATGACCCTGTTACTTCAGGGATTCATCCAGGCACCATTCAAGACATGGCGAGGGGCTAAGAAATACCTGACAAACAAACAAACAAAAAATCCCCGCTGAAACAGCGGGGTGTCCGTTTTTTGTTTAATCAGCTTATTAAACGCGATTAACCCTGACCGGAATTGTCGTCGTCAGAGTCATCATCAGAGTCATCATCAGAATTATCGTCAGAATCGTCGTCTCCACCTGAATGATCGTCTTCATTGGAATCATCGTCCATGTCGTCAGGCGAATCATTTCCCGAGTCATCGCCTGAATCGTCGTCCAGGTCATCGGGAGAATCGTTGCCGGAATCATCAGATTCGTTCATGTCGCTGGGAGAATCATTTCCCGAGTCATCAAATGTGCCGGAGTCGGATGCGATGTTAACGGGATTATCGTCGCCTGAATTGCTGGCGTTGAAGGTTGAGTCCGAACCGGGGTCGATGGGGCTGGTTCCTCCACCACAGGACATAAGGACCAGAGTCAGAAGTGCGGTTAGCAGTAAGGGAATAATACGAGACATGTGTGCATACTCCTTGTAAATTGGTTTTGAGTGAATATCGCAGGAGAAAGCGAACTAATCAACCTCCAGTTTACAGGTGAATCGTTGGTACCAGTTAATTATTAACCATGGTTATTGATTGAAAGCCGCATCGTAAGCGGCTTGTGATGGTATGGACAAATATATGAAAAGTGAATAATTTTCTACATAAATATTGACTTAGGTTAAATATATAGCTATGTAGTAATTTAGTTATTCCTAATTTCCAGGTTTCAATTTCTTTAAATTACAAATTAGGAATGCCAAATTCTAACGTCAGCTGATACCGTATTTCGCTCATGAGGCGATATTATGTAAAATGATGATGCGATGATTCCATCGGTATGAGCTGAACCGATTTATTTCACTGAATATCGGAATAGATGTATGAGACAGGTTAACCTGAAATATCCGGCGATAATTATTGTCCTTCTGATGATGGCGTTTCAGGCGTGCTCGAACGATTCAAATCCCGCTGTTCCGCCGGCGCCGGAGAAGGATGTTGTCAGCATTGTCGAGCGAAATCCGCTGATCAAGATCGGACTTCTCTCTTTCAGCCCGCAGAAGCACATCTATGTCTCTATCACACGTGGGACTTTTATCTGTTACAAGGCAGGCAGCCTGGATTCATTTGGCGAAGGGATCGGGGGATCTGTATTCAAGTTCACGGGTGACGAGGACGAAATTCAATACCTTGAGGACGCTGAATCGGAGGATGAGCCGGAATCCACCAACATGAAAGAGATCCGGATCGAGACCGCCGATGGCGCGGTGGATGGATTCATTGAAGTGGGTACGTCCAGAAATAATCTCAGACCGTACCGTGGAACAATTACCCTGATCCTGGAAGGGAAAAATATCCTAGTCATAAATACACTTGAGCTCGAAGACTACCTGACAGGTGTTGTTCCCGCGGAAATGAATCCCCTCTGGGAAGAGGACGCGCTCAAGGCGCAGGCTGTTGCGAGCCGGACGTATGCGCTGTTCAACCTCGAGCGCTTTAAAAATCGGGGATTTGATATCACCGATGATGAACGCAGCCAGAGATACGGCGGTGTGGATGTAGAGACGTCGAGGACCGACCTGGCTGTGATCGACACGACTTATGAAGTGATAGCGTACAATGATTCGCTCGCGTGCATAGCATTCCACAAGGAGTCGTACTTAGAAACAGCGGATGTGGTCGATGTATGGCCGTACACGGGAGGGTTACCTTACCTGGTCGAGGTCGACGAAACACTTGGAAATGTGGATTTTTCATCAGGCGGGAATTTCCCTGAGTGGTCGAACTGGGCGAGTTTCGATGAGCTTCATGAAGCATTGAACAGGGATGGAGAGACATTTACAGGCGGCTTCTTTTCCGCCATGACGGTACTTGGAAGAAGCGAGAACGGACGGATACAGACGATTGACATAAGCGGCGAGAAAAATCCGGTTGTCGATGCGGTCACATTGATGCATGTACTGAACAGGAATCTCAGGGAGAATTTCCTGCCGTCAAATAAATTTGTAATGACCCTTGAGGGGGAAGGATACAGGTTTACGGGGAATGGTGCGGGACATGGAGTGGGGATGAACCAGTTCGGCGCTAACAGAAGAGCATCGAATGGTCAGGATTATAAATTTATCCTGTCGCAGTACTATCCCGGTACCGAAGTGATGGAGATACCGCTCGATGGGATTAGTGTGATCCATAACACCAGAATTGATCAGATCCATTAACTTTCCAGATGGAAAATTCAAAGGAACAGATAATAGTGCCTGTCGGAAACAACGGCGGGGAATGGCTGTTCCATCGCTGGAGACAGAAGGCCTTCCATGGCTGGAACTGGTTTAGGTTATATGGATTTATGTTTATTGGGCTGATTGCGATATTTATTTCGATTTTGCTTTTGATCAACCATAATGCGGATCCGGGACGTTTCCTGGTTTCTAAAACCGGAATCTCAATGATAATTTCACTCTATGTCCTTGCGCTGGTCGTCAAGGTTCAACTAGCAATACTGCCGGCTATGGTTTCCATTGAAGATATTTCATTTGAGAAAATGCAGATTCTTTGCAGTACTGCAATTACACCCCTGGAAATTTTCCGCTCAATATCCAAGGTGAGCCTTATCTTTTGCCTGGGGTTAATCTTCTTCGTATTCCTCTTTGAATATTATTGGATCATGTGGCTTTCAGAAATAATTGATGATAAAACCCTGCATGTGTTGCCAGTGGTTCAGGATAAATTTAACACTCAAATGGTGATAGCTCTGATTTTCTATTCAGCTATGATGGCAGGATTATCAATAGCTCTTTCTGTCAGGTATAAAACCAGGCTGGCGGCTATTATGGGCGCACTGCTTCCATTGACATTATTTTTTCTATCCGGGATAACATCGGACATTATTGTCTGGAATGTTGAAGAGAGACCGGAATTTATAAGCCAGATAATGGATGTTACTTTCCCTTTGGGATTGCCGGAAGGATACATTTTCGAACTGGCAGTGCGCGGAAAAGTCACAGCACCTTCTGGTGATGATTTTACGGTAGGTAGTATTCTTTTTATTTATATTATCGGTGCCATCACAGCGTGGAGTCTGGCCTGGTGGTCTGTTGTTAGTTTGTTCAAATCGTCAAGCCGTCGCCATTTCTGATAAAACCTGTATAATTCCCCCTAATCATGGTTGAGCAAGTGGGATCGATTCGGGACAAATTACTCGAAAGGGAAAATCGCATTCTCTCCGAATGGGGCTTTAAATCCGCCGATTCAAAGGGACGA
>DASWIV010000121.1:0-6812 GCA_036397475.1 bacterium | reverse complement strand
TCCCCTGAATTCAAGATTGCTTGAAGGCGATACCAACGGCGCATATGAGACCGCGTCCACCTTTAAGGATATTTTCGGTCCCGAACGATTCTATGTTGAGATACAGGACCATGGAATAGCCGAACAGGAACGCACAAATCCGGAACTTATCCGGATTGCTAAAGAACTCGAACTCCCTCTTGTAGCGACCAACGACAGCCATTACCTGCTTCCCGACGATCGTGACACACAGGACGTCATGATCTGCATCCAGACCGGCCGAAAGCTCCACGAAACAAACAGGATGCACGCGTACACCGAGCATCACTACCTCAAAACTCCGGAAGAGATGATCAACCTGTTTAAGGATTATCCGGAAGCTATCTCGAATACCGCGAAGGTAGCGGACATGGTTGATTTCGACCCGGATCTGAACGCGTTTCATTTTCCCGAATTTAAAACTCCGGACGGTACCCATCCGAATGAATACCTTCGCAGGGAAGCTCGTGAAAAACTCGATCGGATGATGAATGGTATGGTCCCTGAGAAATATGCCAGGCGACTCGACTACGAACTTGATGTGATTTCAAAAATGGGATTCGCCTCGTACTTTTTGATTGTTGCGGATTTTGTCGGGTGGGCTAAACGGCGGGGAATTCTTGTCGGACCCGGACGTGGAAGCGCTGCCGGATCGCTTGTCAGTTTTTCGCTTGGAATCACCGGAATCGATCCCCTGGAGCACAACCTCGTATTCGAAAGATTTTTAAATCCAGCCCGGTCATCGCCACCTGATATCGATATTGATTTCGATCCCGACGGTCGCGCAGAAGTCATCAATTACGTCACCGAACTCTACGGAGCGGAGCATGTCTGCCAGATCATTACGTTCAACCGTTTTAAGGCTCGCGCCGCGATCCGGGATGTCGGAAGGGTAATGGATATTCCCCTGGGCGAAGTGGACAAGATGGCGAAGCTGGTCCCGTGGAACGCCGATCTCGACGAAGCAATCTCAAAAAGCCCGGAATTCAAGGAAGCATACGATTCGAACCAGCTTACGAAGGAATGGATCGACAACGCAAGAAAAATTGAAGGACTCACCCGGAACGCGAGTGTCCACGCGGCAGGTGTCATTATTTGCAGGGATCCGATCTGGATGCATGCCCCGGTTCAGAAAATGGAAGGTGAGTCGGCGTCGGTATGCATGTACTCGATGAACGACGCCGAGAAAGTCGGCCTGGTAAAAATGGATTTCCTAGGGCTGAGGACACTCACATACCTCCAGGAAACCTGTGACCTGGTCCGCGCCAATCATGGTGTTGAGATTCACCTGGATAAAATTCCTCTCACCGATGATAAGACCTTCAAACTCCTTTCCAGCGGCGACGTGATGGGGGTATTCCAGATGGAAGGCGTCGGGATGCGCGACCTTTTAATGGCGATCGCTCCCGACCGGCTGGAGGATATAATCGCGACTATCGCCTTGTACCGTCCGGGTCCGATGGAAAACGACCTCCACAATAAATACGCAAGAAGAAAACGTGGACGGGAAGAAAGATCGGTCCGGCACCCTATTCAACAGGATATCCTCGAACCCACCTATGGCGTTCTGACGTACCAGGAGCAGATAAGCCACGTTCTCCAGGCGATGGGCGGAATCGATCTGGCCAATTCCACGCTCGTGATGAAGTTGATCTCAAAGAAAAAAGACCGCGAGAGGATTGCGCTTTACAAGAACGAATTCCTTGTAGGCGCCCAGGACCGCGGCGTGGACAGGGATACCGCCAAGGCTATCTGGAGCGAAATGGAGGCGTTCGCCGGTTATGGATTCAACAAGGCCCACGCCGCCGCTTACGGGATCATTTCGTATCAGACCGCGTACCTGAAAGCGAATTACCCGGTTGAATTCTACGCAGCGTATTTAACAAGTGAAATACACAACACCGAAAAAATAGCCCAGATTATCGACGAGATGAAGCGGAAGAAAATTCCCGTCTATCCTCCCGACGTAAACGCATCTTTCCCGAAATTTATCGTCGAGAACGATGGCGTACGGTATGGCCTCGCGGCGATAAAAGGGGTCGGTACCCACGCGGTTGAGTCGATTGTCGAAAGCCGTTCGGAAAATGGAAAATTCGAAGACCTGTTCCAGATGACCGAAAAAATTGACTTGAGGCTTGTAAACAAGGGCGTTCTCGAAGCACTGATTCGCTCGGGCGCGTGCGACACACTGAACGGTTCCCGCGCGGCAATGGACGCGTGTATCCAGGACGCGCTCGACCATGGAAAACGCCTCCATGATGACGCTGAACGCGGACAGGTTGGTTTGTTTATGGATGGAACAGTCGATAACACACGTCCCTCGCTTCCCGACATTCCCGAAAGCCAGATACAGGACCTACTGAAAATGGAAAAAGCCTCTCTTGGATTTTTCCTCTCGCACCATCCGCTCGACGATGTCTGGGACGATTTGAAACAGTCGGTTCGCGAGAAAATTTCCGACCTGAAGGAAATGAAGGACGGAAGGACAGTACGCATCGGCGGCATGCTTGCGAGTGTAAGCAAGAGAATTTCCAGGAAAATGCAGAACTTCGCGCTGATTACCATCGAAGACAGGTCAGGCAGAACTGAGGGCATTGTATTTCCCCAGACCTTCGAAAAGGTCGGACATCTGCTGGATACCGATGCGTTTGTAGTGATAAAAGGCAGATTGAGAATTGACGATCCGGATGACATTGATGCCGATACACAGCCGGTGAGGGAAGTTCAGGTGATTGTCGAGGAATTGTGGCAATATAATCCGGACGCGGAACTGGAAGAGGATAAATGGACCTCACAGGGCAATGTAGCGCCAGAAAAATTTTACGACGTTGAGATTATGCTCGACGATTTTCCATCCGCTGCATCCGGTGGAAATGGTTGGCAGGAGGAAGTCAAATCAGTGGAGATCAAGGTTGATATGGATTCGCTTGGCCCCGACGCCGTAATGAAGCTGGGATCGTTTTTATCCGCGAGGAAAGGAAAGGTCCCGGTGAGGATATTATTTAATGTTAATAACAGGGAGATCGTCGTAAATACCGGCGAAAGCAGGCGTATCGACTACAGTACGGAACTGCGGGAAGCTCTTTTAAATCTGCCCGGGGTGCTTGACGTAAGCGCAAAGTCTACACATTGACATGTAACTGCGGTAAAATATATAGAGGCTAAGGATATTAAATTATGGTTACTACTACAGTAGCATCTGAAAAACTGAATACCGAGAACTGGCCGTTACGATCGACCAACCAGATCACGATCGGCGTAATTGGAGCTGGCGGCGACGGCGTGATAGCGTCGGGTGAAATTCTTGCCCATGCTGCCGCGCGCGAAGGCCTTTACACGATCATGACCAAGAGTTATGGTCCGGTCATCCGTGGCGGCGAGTCGAGCGTCAGGATCCGCATGGGCGACACGAGAGTCCATTCACAGGGAGACAAGCTCGATGTGCTCATATGCTTCAGCTGGAAGGATTTCCCAAGGTTCGAAGAAGAAATGTTCATAAAGCGCCACGCTGTGGTTTTATACGATGTCACGGACGATATTGCTCCCGAAGAACTGCCGATAGACCATTCTCTAGAGCCGGTCATATTCCAGGTTCCATTCAAGGATCTCGCAAAAGAAGAGGCCGGAAGCCCTCTCTACAAAAACATTGTAATGCTCGGGATGCTCGCTGAGATGTTCGACCTTCCGCAGGAAGGGCTCGAAGCGGCGATAAAATACCGCTTCTCCGGAAAAGGAACCGCGGTCATCGAAGAAAACCTGAAAGCTCTTTTCATTGGCGATAAATGGGTCAAGGAAAATCTTGATACGAAATTCCCGTTCGAATTTTTCTATACTACAGCTCCTCCGAAACTGCTGATGACCGGAAACGAGGCACTTTCTTATGGCGCTCTTCATGCCGGCTGCAGGTTCATGGCAGGATACCCGATCACTCCAGCCAGCGAGATAATGGAATGGCTGTCCAAGCATATGCCGAAGTACGATGGCACAGTTGTTCAGGCTGAGGATGAGATGGCGGCGATCGGATATGCCATCGGCGCTAGTTTTTCCGGGGTGCCTTCGATGACAGCGTCGTCGGGTCCCGGGATCAGCCTCATGCAGGAAATGCTTGGTGTAGCCGGTATGGCTGAGATTCCTGTGGTTGTGGTAAATGTGCAGAGAGTTGGGCCGTCCACCGGAATCCCGACTAAGTCTGAACAGGCGGACCTCATGCAGGCAATCTACGGCAGCCATGGAGATAATACGAGAGTAGTGCTCGGACCGTGCGACTGCGAGGATTGCTATGATATGATCCATTACGCTTTCTCGATCGCGGAAGCGTACCAGGTACCGGTAATAGTCTTAAGCGACCAGTTTATTGGCCAGAGAAAATCCAGTTTTGATAACCTGGACCTGAACAGGGTCCATGTCGAGAAAAGAAAAGTCCCGACTGACGATGAACTCGAGGATTACAAGCGCTACAAGATAACCAACAGCGGAATAAGTCCGATGACATATCCCGGGATCAAGCGCGGACAGTATCAGGCGTCTGGACTTGGCCACAACGACACCGGGCAGCCGGTTTCGACCGCCAGCTGGAATAAGATAATCAACGATAAGAAATCCTGCAAACTCGACCATATAGTGCAGAAATATCCATTAACCAGGTACTTCGGTCCGCAGCATTCGAGAGTTGGAATTCTCGGATGGGGAAGTACCAAGGGCGTGATCAGCGAAGCCGTGCACCTGTGCGGAAGGGCGGGAATCGACGTGTCGGGTATGGTCCTTAGAATGCTGTATCCGCTGCCGATCGAACATCTCAAGCGATGGTTTGCATCTCTTGATACGCTGATCATCCCGGAACTCAGCTATGGCGGACAGTTCATGAGACATCTGCGGAGTTACATCACTCTTCCCCCTAAAGTAGTGCATTACGCGCGTGGAGGAGGAGTACTGATTCCGCTTGAGGATATCCTTAACATTACCCTTGAATTCTGCGATGAAAATATTTCCAGGGACATGATCCAGATCATCGATCCCGAAGAAATATTCGACCTCAGGAAAAAAGTCGATGTCGATATATACATCCAGGGCGAGCAGAAGTTTTAGTAAATAATATTGGAGATTAAAATGAGCCAGCCAGTAATAAACAGATTAAGTGAAACCGAACAGCAGTACACTGTAAAGGATTTCAAGAGCGACTTGAAACCGGTATGGTGCTCGGGATGTGGAGACTTCGGCATTCTCACCGCCCTTGTACAGTCGTTTGCCAAGCTTGGAATTCCACGCGATGAGATCGCGACCATAACCGGTATCGGATGCTCTTCCAGGCTTCCGGGTTATTTATCGACTTACGGATTCAACTCCCTCCATGGGCGCGCCGTTCCGATCGCGGGTGGCGTCAAGCTCGCCAATCCCAACACCATGGTCATAGCTTCAGGCGGTGACGGTGACGGATTCTCAATTGGCGCGGGACATCTTCCGCATGCCGTCAGAAGAAATATCGACATTACCTATATCGTCATGGATAACTTCGTCTATGGCCTGACCAAGGGACAGGCGTCGCCGACAACTCCCCTCGACGATAAAACCGCTTCGACAACATATGGGTCCATCGAGCCGCCGTTAAACATGTGCGGATTCGTGCACGCATATAACTGCGGATTCATCGCACGAACCCATTCGGGCGACATCAAACAGATGGTCAGTGTCTTCATGGAAGGCCTGCAGTATCCCGGCTTCGCGTTCATCCAGGTGTTTTCACCATGCGTGACGTTCAGGGGCAACGGCGAGTACGCCGCTGTTAAACAGATGGTCGGACAGCTTCCGGAGGATTATGACAATTCAAACAGGGAAGCCGCATGGAAAATAATCGAATCCAAAGATCCCTATTACACCGGTGTCATTTACAGAAACGATAACCTGCCTTCGTTCCATGACAGGATCAATGGCATGCGTGAAAAGGCTAAAGCAAAGGGCACAAAGTCGGTGGACGAACTCTTCGCGATCTTCAGGCCATAAAATTATTTGTAGCTGATATTTCAAAGCCGAGTCATCCCGGCTTTTTTTTATATCCATTTTTTGAATATTCGATTTTTCTGCTAAACTACACACCCCATTACGTTTCGGGAGGATCTACACATGAGCATCGAAGAAAAACTACAGGAGTTGGGAATTGAGCTTCCTACACCTCCTACCCCCCAGGGCTCCTACACACCTGTTGTGCGTACAGGAAATCTCTGCTTTATATCGGGGCAGCTTCCCATGCAGGACGGCCAGCTCAAAGCTTTAGGCAGCGTACCCGATAAATGCGAAATGGACAGGGCAATTGAAGGCGCACGTATCTGCGCGATCAATATCCTCGCGCAGCTAAAAGCTCAAATCGGATCACTGGACAAAATTAAAAAGATCGTAAGGCTTAACGGCTACGTGCAGTCCGAGAGTGGATTTTACAACCATGCACAGGTCTTAAACGGAGCGAGCGATTTTCTTGCTGAAGTTCTTGGCGAAAAAGGGATTCACACACGTGTCGCTATCGGGGTCTACGAACTCCCCCTCAACGCGTCGATGGAAATCGATGCAATAATTGAAGTTGAGTAGCATTGACAAACTTGTTTGTCAGTGCCTTACCCCCTGTTTTAGTACCACCTGGAGTTTGGGTTTTTCCACTCGATCGGTATTACAGAGCGATGAGTGCGGTCTGAGCTCATTGTACTCCGTCTGCCACTCGTTGACCACTTCAAGCGCATGCCTTCCGTTCTCAAATAAATTCATATTCAAACACTCATCGCGAAACTTTCCGTTGAAACTCTCTATGT
>DASWIV010000120.1:0-9839 GCA_036397475.1 bacterium | reverse complement strand
CCTGAAGAACCCTTACGATCTGTTCTTCGCTGTAACGTTTTCCATGCTTTTTCTTGTCTGCCATGTTCTGGCCTCCGTTTGGTATATTGTAGCGGAAAACCAAAACTCAGACTGGTCCTGTTTTCGGGGAGCAGGTCATCTAGAGAAAAATTATTCCGGCAGCACGGAAAACGTTGAGAGGCGGGCTCCCAGGCTCGAAGTTCGCAATGGCCCTTATTGGGGAGGGGCAGGCGATACTTCGCCCAACTTCAACGATCCACGGGACATTACAAGAGACAATAGTTTACCCGACACTATCTATGTGTTGGATGAACTATCAACCGGCGGCTCCGCCATCAAGAAATTTACTTGGGACGGTAGTCCCTTGGGGACTTTCGGCGATGGTACTTCCATCTCCAGCACCCCCCTCCGCATTGAAGGGAGCCAGAGGATTTTCCCAGCTACTGGCGAGAATTTGATGTTCGTCCTCCACGGGAACATCACTGATGGCTTTTTTATCAGTATCTTCCCCCCCTCCGAACTTTAAATGGGACGATTCTCTCGGAACCTGCGGTTTAGACGTTTTTGTTCCTTAGTGTTTTTCAGAAAATTTATAGCGACCCTTAACGGGTCGCTTTTTCGTATCCCTGTTAGATTCTGAATGAACCTATAAGATCCTGCCGGTAGGCAGGGACGAAGCCCCGCCGTCGCCAAAGGCTATGGCGGGCAGGCAGGATGACGGTAAATAGGCCACGCAAAAAACTATAGCTTTTTGCATGGCCATTTCTTGTTGTTCCTTTGCTGGTGAGAAAAACATGAATAGAGGCGGCGTAGAAGTGCCGCCTCTATAGCTTAATCTTTCTTTATAATTTAACACTCTTGTCCAAAATAAAATCTGAGTAGACCAACCAGGTAAAGAAAAAAGTCCTTCCTAAGACAGGTAAAATGGAGTATCCATTAAACCAATCCCTGTGAAAGGAAGGACCGACCCAATGGTACGCTCATCAAGTCTATTCAGTCAACTTCTTCACCACATTCCACGCACACAATTCGCATCTCTTGTAGCATCACATCAAGCGGAAAAACACGCAAAAGGCTTCAACTGCTGGACACAATTGGTGTCTATGCTATTCTGCCATCTCGCGCGTGCCGATTCGCTCCGGCGTTTAGGAAATTAACGGTCGGGGTCAAGATGCGTGATAGGAATCCCGCGCTCCGGCGTTTAGAAATTTGGGGGTCGGGGTCAAGATGCGTGATAGTCCGCCGCGGCGGACGCGCTCCGGCGTTTAGGAAATTAACGGTCGGGGTTGGAAGCGAGGGATTACTTCACCTCGACCTTGGTTTCCCATGCTGTATCAAGTGCCTCGACTATCTGGTCCCGGGGCACACCCTCGACAATCACCACGTAATAGTCGTAAATTTCGACAGCATACGAGAATCCGGCCTCATTCATAATTTCAAGATCGACCCGTGAATCCTCCCATTCTCCATTTCTGTACTTCCGACGGATTACCTCTTTGTACGCGTCATAAAAATCCCGCGCTTCGCCGTCGTTGTCCCATACCGTGACCCACGCCATGGCGATATCGCCGTCGGGACTCATCCAGCTTGTGACCCGGTCTCCGTCCCATCCATCAGCGATAACGGTTGCCTCGTCCCAGTTCCACGCGAGCTGCTCGAAAGTTGTGGCGATCAGAAGTTCGCCGAGAGTGTCATCAACCTGGAACTCCCATCCGTCGAGGACCGATGAGAGGTTGGGATTATCGACCCATGATGGTTCGTCGCGATGTCCCGTGTACCGGTCGGGATGCAGGATCTGTTCCATGCTCTGCGGTGGATCGAGAAAAGCGTCATCGAGGTCCTGCTGTCCCCCGATACTGATAAGATGCCTTGTAAATTCTTCGCCCTTGAGGTAAGGGACTATCATCATTTTTTCCATGAAGGAGCCGCCAAGCATGCCGTCCATCATATCCATCTGCATGTCGGCCATTCCTTCGAGCTGGGACGGATCTATACCGAGCGAGCCGTAGGAATAATCGTTCATAATTCTGGTAGCATTTCCTTCGACAAGGCTCTGATATGCAAGCTGCATATCGTCGCTGTTCATCGCCATTCGCCTGTTAAGTTCGGAATCAATGTCGAAATGCTGGTCATCGAGGGCATGAGTAAGCTCGTGGACAATTATGATGTCTGTCATATCGAAACCCATCCCTTTAAGGAATCCTTCGACAAGTCCGCCGAGATTTCCAAGATCGCCGAACATGTCACCGAACATATCGCCAATCATATCGCTGACATCGACATCGACCACGTAGAATTTTTTCTCGTGCGAGTCATAAAGCCCGGCTACCTGTTCCTCGGCAAGTTCCTGGTACATATCGCGAAGTCCCTGGTTACCTGGAATTAGCCCGATCAACTCGAATAATTCGGAGAACATCCGGTCATTGGCGTCATCGATCTGGCGGTCTAGTTCGTCATTGATAATATTGCCGATCTCCTCAGTCGAGACCATCTGGACCGGGAGGGAGTCGTAAAAAGAAAGTCCGCGAAGCTGCTCCGCCAAACCCATGAGGCGCTCGGTATTCGCTTCGAGTTCTGTGTCGTTATCGACGCTGATAGCGTCGGCGGCATATGAATGTCCGGCTGGAATAATTAAAAATCCCAGGGCCAAGATGATGATTGCGATGCAGGAAAGATTTTTCATGTTAATAATTTTCTCCGGTTTTTTCTGCTCTATTTTATCTAATTGCTTCGATTTGTCTCATTGCGGCGTTGAGGGCGTTCTGATTGGTCAGGTCCCAGCACAGCCAGAGTTTATCCCCATCGTTCCAGAATGCCGCGATCGTGTCATCTTTGAATCCTCGCGGGTGAGCGCCATTTTCGAGGGGCGGGACGATCAAGGTATTCCAGGATTTTTCGGAAAAGCGGTCCTGAAGCCTGTCGGCGGCGATTGCAGCGGTATCGGAATCGTCGTACCGGGCTATCAGGAGCAGGAAATATTCTCCGCTGCCGAGGCGGTATTCGCCACATACAGCTTTCCAGTCGTATTCGTTGTATCCGAAAATATCGTAGCCGTCCCAGTCGAGAAGAAGGTCAAGTCCGTATGCTCCGCGCACGTAGCGCTCGGTTCCGTTGACCAGGTCCCGCCGAGGGAGGAGTCCTATCATGTCGGCCTGGACGGGATAATTAGGGAGATTTCCCTGTAGTTTAACTGCAACCTGGATGAGGGTTGAATCTACAGTATCGTCGTCGATACGCAGCCTGAAATAAAATCGGTCCTTGTATCCTTCGAGGTAGCTTGAATCGATGGTGCGAATGGTGTCGATCACAGATGGTGGCGGGGAGCCGTAGGGCTTGACCGTGATACCGGTGACCGGATCTATATCTGCATATTTTATGTGGGAGAGCGCATAGAATCCGAACGCGTCGGAAGTTGTCGGGAATTCAAAGATCTCAATGGTCATTTCGTTCTGGAAATTTGAGTAAGTTTCTGACGCGTACCATGCCAGGTCGAACTCCATCATCAGTGGATATTCTTCCGGAAACAGCCATTCGATGCTGGAGCCATGCATAAGCTCCTCATTGCCAAGAGGCTCCCATCCGGAGATCTGCTGTGAACTGGGGAGATAGTCGAGAGCGTTCGAATCGTCCTGGGACCACGCAGCACCGGGAACGAGGATAAAGCAGAGTGAAAGTAAAAGAAGTGAGTACAGAAGCAGTTTTATTTTTCGGTTCATATGACCAACCTGTGCAAAGAACATTTCAAGAAAGCTTAAACATCATATCAGACAGTAAAGACGGGATAAAGTTCGCGGGAAAGTTAACAAAGCTATGATATCCGGCTCAAATGGAATTGTTCGGGATTGTCTATTAAAATGGGCGCATGAGGTTACAGTGGGTGATACTTGTTCTGATGTTCGTATCCTGCGCGGAGAAAACGCCTACCGTCTCCCTGGATTCACTGGATAAGTCGATGGAACTGTCTTTGAGGCTGGAAGAGAGTGAATTTTCAATTCTTGATAGCGAGATCCCGGCAGTTGAATATTCTTATTCGGTTCTGAATTCAGGGGAAGATCTATCTGGAACATGGTACATAGAGTTTGCGGGAAAGGAAGTCGATGTCGCACCGATTGATAAGGGAGCGTCGTGGGGGCTGGTTTACGAAAATCAACGCAGGACAGCCATCTATGAAAACGACAAGTTCGAGGTCCCGGCGTATGGGGAAATCGAACCGCTGGCGATAACTCACTACATAATTCCGGAAAATGAAATAAGCGTTGTGTTGATGCTCGTATGTTTTCAGACCGATCCGACCAACGATCCGCGTGGACTTAGCGTGAGAAGTGTTGACCGTGAAGGCATGGAGACAAGCGCGCCATTCGCTGTCGCGCTCAATATATCGGAATTGCATGGATTGATGTTTTACGATGAATTTATAGAATCAGGAGAAAAGTATGCTGTCGCGGCGCGAAAGGAATGGGACAGGGGATGCCTGCTCCTGACGAGAATCTCGGGGGAAACTGTCCTTTCGACCTATCTTCCATGGTATTAACTATCAGCGAATGAAATCCGGCACCAGAAATACCACGAATTTTGTAATTGGCTCTATAGTACTTGTCATAATTGCAGGCTTGATCTACCTGTCGACAATCCCGGGAGGGGAAGGGCATTCACGTGGGATGGTTCCGGGGACGACATACTCAAACGCGTACAATGGGGCGGAGCTCACGTATAATTTTCTTGAGAACATGGGATATGAACCGTTTCGATCAAGGTATCCGCTGGACGGATCGGAATATGGGATGAGAGATTTCGATGTGCTGTGGCATTTTCAGGCTTTGATGGAAGCCGATGAGGATGAAATCGACTGGATCAGGGATTGGGTTGATAAAGGCGGGACGCTGATTATAGTCGGAAATTCCGATGAGTATATGTTCAGCTCTTTGCCATTGTCAGCAGGATTAAAACTTGACAATATCCAGGATGACTGGTTCACGGAAATGGATGTTGAATCGACAACACCTGAACTCCTGGGAAATTCTGAAGATTACGACGGCGATGTCCAGCCGCATCGTCTAAGAGTTTATATTCCGGACCGTGAATGGAAATTCGAAGGCCTTGATAAGGTGAATACATATATAGAGGAAGGTCCGGTCGATACCAAATTGTTCAGGATGAAGCAGGGATCGAAACTCACTCCATACCTCTGGGATGCGCATGGAGTGATCATAGGATTCGCGGAATACGGCCGTGGAAAAGTATGGGTGGTCAGCGATCCCATGATTTTCAGCAACATGCTGCTGCAGGAAGAAGATAATGCCGCCCTGCTTGTAAGCATGTTGATGGATGAGAGGGGCAGGAAAAAAGGGCGAATTCTCTTTGATGAATATCATCACGGGTTTTTCCAGACACGTGGAATATCGGACGCTGTCCGGACACCATTCGGAAAGGGGCTGATGTACCTTGCGTTTGTTGTGGCTCTGGGAATTGGCTCGGCGGGAGCGAGATTCGGGAGGGTCAGGAAAGTGCATGGAGCGATTGGTGTAAGCCAGAGGGCGTTTGTTTCATCCCTGGCGGGATTATGGCAGGCCGCTGGCGCTACACAAACCGCTGCTGATGCGCTTTACAGGCGTTACCGTAATCGGCTGAACGTAAGAAAATCGGGATATGACCTGAAATTAGACGAAATGAGAAGTGAAAAAGGCAATGTCGAGAACCTGCTGGACATTGCCAGGGAACTGGATAATTCCTGATATTTTTTCCAAAATGCCATAATTAGAGTTGAGACCTGCCGATAAGGATTGTAGAATGGGTATGGACACGGAAGAGTATCCTCTCAGGCTTGATGATCAGAATAAAAATCTGGAGATGACCATAATGGTCTATGAAATTCCTGCCGCTGAGCCGGCACCAGAAGAACTTGCATCCGAATGCAGCAAGGCAGCGGATAATGCTGTGGAGTGGGTGAGCAGCATGTCCGGGATCGAGCTTGAATTCTCACCACAGTCGCTGGTGATTCTCGACAAGGTTTTAAATGAACTGATACCTTCATTATCCGAAGACGAGCACGACTCGACCGTAATACTCATCGGGAGTTATTTCGGTGAAGTTATGCTGCGGGCGATGGGCGGAAGATGGGAAACCGGAGACGTGTTCGCAGGACCGGGTCTCCGTGGATTGTCAGGTAAAGACCTGACCATAAGCCCATTTTCAATTGTTAGGCGGGCGTTCAAGAGTGTTGAGCCCCATTACCTCGCGGTTAACTGGAACGATATCGTCAAGAAAATTCGCAAAGCGGATGATCTTGAGGATACAAGCGGGTTCAATCCCGCCCCATCCGATCCGGCATTGCTGCTTCCCGTCAATGAAGGAGAATCGTCAGGCGCATCGCTCCATATCACCAGCGATGAACTTGCGAAGAACATCGCCGACGAGACGAATAAATTCATAGGGTTCCTGAAAGATGACCTTGGGTTTGAGCTCGACTATTCTATCGAGAGCTTGAAATTTATCGACGCATACATTTCTTCCTTGAATGAAAAAATGTCAAAGGAAGGAAAGAAAACCGAGACCCGGGTATTTCTATACCTCCTGGGGAATTATATCGGAGAGGTATTGCGCAAAAATTTCAGCGGCAAGTGGGTGTATCTCGATTCCGACCAGACCGCCGGTTTGATATTCGACGACAGCAAACCAAACGGGAATACGATTTTCCCTCACCAGGTTGCGGCGAAATTCGCGTTCAATTACAAAGAGGGCGAGATCATTAAATATGTCAGGGATCTGAGCAGAAAGATCCAGACGGTTTAATGTCTCCCTGAAATCGTTTATCCTCCACTTATTATGACGGATGTAAAAGGCATCGCCTTCGATCTCGATGGCACGCTTTACAATTCCACAACGACTTCGTATGACGCGATTCTCGACGGGTTCAGAGAATTCAGCGCCAGGGTTGGCGCGGATCTGATCGCTCCGGACTGGGATATGGTCAAGAGGCTGATCGGAACTCCGTCGCATCAATTTTTCCCCGCATTATTGCCCGAAAAATACAAGGATAAATGGAAAATCCTCCAGAAGGGGGTCAGCGACTCTGAAGTTGCGCGCCTCGAACGGGGAGATGGCCGGACCTACGATGGCGTATACGAGACTCTTGATGCGTTGAAGTCAAGAGGTTATTTGCTTGGTTGCCTGACCAACGCGTCCGGTCATTATTTCAACACGGTGCTGGATGAATGCGATCTGAGAAAATATTTCGATGTGTGGGACTGTCTCGGAATGAAGCCGGGATTAAATAAATCAGATGTGCTGAAAGACTGGATTCCGGTGTTGGGAGGTCCGGATAGCCTTTTTTATGTCGGAGACAGGGACGCGGATATCCACGCGGCGCATTATGCCGGGATAGAAGCGGTAGGATTCCTCCTCGGATACGGCTACAGGCAGGAACTTGAGGTCGCGGAGAGCATGATAGATCATTTTCCGGACCTGATGCGGAATTTGACATCGGCCAAGAGAATGGTCTTTAAAGCTGCTAATTTTATAACATGGAGATTAAGGGACGAAAGCGAAGACCTTACAGTAAGTATAAAACCTGATGGCACTGCAGATTCCGGACACTTTCTCAATCGATTGCAGGAAGAATTGATGATAAGAAATCACAAGTTTGAGTCGGTGTCCGGGGACAAATTAAAGTTTGGGACAGGCAGTGAAGATGAAGTGGAGATCAGGGTTTCAGGATAAAGTTTCCTCAAAGGTAAATTTAATAGTTTAGGATAAGTGGCACTCTTAGCGCCGCCTTTGCAGTCGGGCAGAGGCTATGGATGCCATTTACAGGAAATCGAGGAGACTGGGCGGAAGGACCCTGGCTCCCACACCAAGTGAACTCTGGAGAACCAGTTCCTGCTGGCTCAAAGTTGTAAGGACCTCAGCGAAATTCGAAGCTTCGATGGTCTGGCGTAGTCCCTCAATATTTAATCCCTGGGCGGAGAAGAGGTCGGTAATTGTGGCAAGGCGGTTTCCCCGGGAACCGACAACCGCTTCGGCGCGAAGGAGGTTTTCAAGGTCTGTATCCAGAAGTGCGAGATCCTGATCTCCAAGGCGTTTGAATCGGGTATTGTCCCGCATTGATAGCGATGAAGAAGTCGTCAGACCGGGGATCTCTTCGGGAAGTTCGGAAAAGATAGCGTCGAAGATCGGACGTGCCCCTCCATTTGCACCCTTTGCCGATATCTCAATATTGTAAATCTGGTAGGTTTCAAGGTTCCG
The DNA here is from genome assembly GCA_036397475.1 of bacterium. Taxonomy (GTDB): domain Bacteria; phylum JAJVIF01; class JAJVIF01; order JAPKYR01; family JAPKYR01; genus DASWIV01. The sequence continues at coordinate 1,598 of DASWIV010000120.1, read as the reverse complement.
GATACTGATTCGCCCGTCGCCGGTCAGGGATACGTAAGCGCGTGAGCCGAAAATCTCCTGGAGGTTATTGACGATGTACTTTAACGTATCGGATGACAGGACATTGAAATCAAATGTGCCGGCGTCGTATTTCACTGTAATGATATCGCCATCCACAAGCCCGAGCAGATCCTGATTTTGATTCTGGACGTCGAATAATCCGGAAAATTTCCATCCAACACCGAGGTTATCATCGCGGACTGTAATGAGGGTATTAAAAATATTGTTCGGTTGTAATTCGTCACCTAATCCGTCTGAAGATCCACCACCGCTTATTGCAGTTGCCGGGTCGGCACCAAAAATTGTGCCGGCAAGCGCTCCGGAAATAACGAGATCGGATCCCTGGACTTCCGATCCGGCTTTTGTACTTTGAATGGAGAGCGTTCCACCATTCAAGCTGACTGTGATAGCACCGTTCAGTGCAGGATTCTTCGCAATACCGCTTTGAATTGCGGATACGATATCCTGTGGAGGAGGATTGTTGTAGATTCCCGGAGGGATTGTGATAGTCACCGGATCGGGATTGGTCCCATCGAGACTGACCGAAGGTCCAATGTCGATTGTCAGGGTATCGTTGAATCCAGCGACCACTATGAACGGGAAAGCGGGAATATTTGAGATTATCGCCTGTATCGGCACATCAGACAGACCTAATGCGGTAAGGGTGCCTGTCGCGCCATCGGTAATCTGAAAATCCTCGGCGAGAACCTGGGAGCCTTTTTTGGACGATTCGAATTCCAGCTTGCCATTAAGAAGGCTGACTTCAACTGCTCCGCGGAGTATTTCATTGTTAAAAATCTGCCGTTGAATTTCAGCGAGAAGTTCGGTTTCGTTTGTAACAAGGCTTGCATCGATGTCGACAACCTGGGGTAGAACGTCCAGTCCATTTTTGGAAGTGGTCGGTCCAAGGTCGATAATAATTTTGTCGTTGCCGTCGGTTCCGGCAATATCCGCATTTGTGGCGGGAGCAGGGGATGGTCCTGCTATCAGGTTGAGCGCTGCTCCTGCGGAAGCGGTATCGTCGAGTCCGTTGAACGGACCGCCGATAACCAGGTCGCCTACACCAATTTCATCGCCGGTCGCGACGGTTTCCAACTGGAGTACGCCACCACCCGCGTCACTTACAAGAATTTTATCTTCCCCGAAAGCGATGTCTATTTTTCCCTGTATTTCATCTATCAATTCGGCAACATCCGAATAGGTGCCTTCCTTGATGATTATATTGGATGCCTTGGAAATCCCCCCGTTCGCGTCAGCGCCAAGGAATATATTCAGGGTGTTGTTGCTGCTGTCGAAGGTGAGAGTACTGACAGGACCGTCGCCGATGAAAATTGCGGGTGTGCTGTCTGTCAGAGGAAGTGTCGGGGCAAATACGGCTGAATTAAACGCGCCCTTTACATGAAGTCCCAGGGCATTAAGTAATTCATTGTTCTTATTGTCCGATATCGTAAATTCACTTACGGCGGTAGCGCTTTCAAGGATTATTCGTCCGCCTTTTGCGGTCGCGAAAACTAACGTGTCGTTACTCGCTCCGTTGATCATCAAGGCTATCTGATCCA
>DASWIV010000119.1:0-7143 GCA_036397475.1 bacterium | reverse complement strand
GATTTTATCGCACGGAAAGTAAATGTGCTTTCGATCCCGCGCGACACACTCGTTCAAATTCCCAGGCATGGATATCAGAAGGTTAACGCCGCGTATTCGCTGGGACATGATGATTTGGTGCTCCAGACCGTGGAGAATTTTACCGGAGTGGATATCGATTATGTGATCGCGGTTAATTACGAGGGATTTGTCGAAGTGGTCGATGCACTTGGCGGGGTGGATGTCACGATCGATCGGGCGATGAATTATGACGACCGGCGTGGGAACCTGCATATCCATTTTGAGCCGGGGGATCATCATCTTGACGGCCAGAAAGCGCTTGAACTGGCGCGATTCAGGAAGTACCATCGCGGAGATCTCGAACGGATCGAAATGCAGCAGATGCTGCTCCGGACCCTGATCGACCAGGCTATCAAGCCACAGAATATATTCAATCTCAATCCCGCCGCGAAAGCGATTGTCGACAATATTTCGATCACGATAAATGATGAAAGTCCACGTAAAGTGCCAGAAATTCTGGATCAGCGTCCTGTATTGAGTTTACTTGGATTCGTGAAAGAACTTGATGGTGACGATATCACTTTTTACACTTTACCTACCACTGACATAATGTATGAAGGTCTTTCGAGCCTGATTCCGCAATATTCGAATATGCGGATCATGCTCGACGAAGTCTTTACTGACGACGCGCCTGTCGGGTGGGATAATATCGATTTCGAATTTGTCCAGAGTTCCGTATCAGGACTGGAAAACGCGTTATCGATCGATGGAGAAATCGAGGAGTAGTTATGGCTGGTACGGCAAATGAAGCCGATAAGAAAAATTTGAACTCCGCTGACGAAAATAAACTCTTATGGGATGACTTCCCTCCGGAGGTCCGCTCAGGCGTTTTAGCCCTTCAGGAGAAACAGGTTGAGGACATCAGGGTTTACGACTTACGGGAGTTCACCCCGTTTTGCGACTTTGTTGTCATCGGCACGGTAATGTCGCCGGCGCAGTCGAAAGTCGCGCACTCGGAGCTGTCGAAGGCTATGGAAACGGCGGGAATGAAGCTGCATGGAGTCGAAGGGGGAGAAAATTCCGGCTGGATGCTGATAGATTACTGGGACATTGTTGTGCATATTTTCCGTCCCGAATCGCGTAAATATTACAATCTTGAAGGACTCTGGGCGGATTTCCCATGGTGGTCGGAAAATGATTCCGATTGACCATCCGGGGACTTTAAAGTAGAATAAACCGTTTGAAACCATGTTTTATTCCATATAACGGGTCAACGATTCCCGGGAGGACCTGATGAGAAAGTATCGACTATGGGCTTTGGTTTTTCTATTTGTAGGACTGGTAATGTTCTGGCCCAGGGACGAAGTTCAGTCCAAGCAGTATTTTGACGCCACCATCAGATTTAATCCGCAGTCAGGAACGAGATGGCATTACTTCGGATTCTCGCAGCTAAGCGGTGACGAGATAATGGCCGGCAAACGAAGCCATGTTGGTGGCATCATCTGGACCCTCTACGATGAAGAAATTAATTCATCGGGCAATGGGCTTGTCGGTACTCATCTAAGGTATAACGCGTACGAGTCCCTTGACCTGAGTTACGAATTTCTGCCGGAAGATCCTTCCGGTGGAGTCCCCGCACCTGACTTCAGTGTTCCAGTAGGCCATCAAGGTGGAATTCAGTTCGACGACCTTCCACCAATGGGTGTTGGCCAGCCGTACCAGAGTGCTGGTGGCGGCGGCGGTGGATCCGGTGGGGGAGGAGGCGGAGGCGGCGACGATACGCTTCTGGGCGAAGGTGGGTTCGAACTCGTTCCGATCATTGAAACGGACATAAACTTCACGATGAGTGAATCGGGAAGAATGCTGGATATCGGCGGACTGGATGTTATCGGCGACATTGCGGATGTTAATCGCGCGAATGTTGATGACGACTGGGATATCCTGGACCCATCGAGGGCGATCTCCGTTCGGCAGGTTTTCCAGACTACGCACCCGATAGTTCTCCCGGACTATGAAGTGCACCTGAACGAGTCGTGGAGAGCTCCATTCAGCTGGACAGTTCCCTTTATCGGCGCGACAATGGAAATCCCGATGACCTATACGCTCGCTGACATTCGAACCACATACAGATTCAGGATGGCTGCCATCGACTTCAGCGGCATCCTCCAGTTCGGAGTGGATGTCAGCGACGAAAATATCTCAAAACGAAAAGAATCGCACATTGACGGCGACATCATAATTCAGGGACGAGCATATGTTGACCTCGACAGGGGAATTCTTGTAGCGATTACCGACTTCCCGCAATGGGGAACCCCGTTTGTCGACGGGCACGTCAGGGGCCACGAAGCTTTCCCGAATCCGGTTCTGAATCCTGGATTCATCGCGCAGCTTAATTTCGAGCGCCGCGACCTTTATACGCCTCTGGGCAACGTTCTGGACCCAAGGCAGGAAGTTGTTTGGAGAATTCAGGAACTTACCTGGTTCACAACGACAGTTGTTGAGTAAATCTAATGGCGATTCAGAGGCTCTTATCGTCGTTCGCGATACTGATCTTTCTCCTGTCCACCGGCTGCGGCGGAGGTGGAGGGTCTTCTTCTGGAACTATCCATGGAATACTTGTGGATGCGTTCGGAGCCATAATTTCCAGTAACCAGGCAAGCATCTCGGTTACAGGCGGAAGCACGATAGCCACCCCCGACGCGAATGGAAATTTCACCCTTCAGGCTCCTGCCGGTTCACAGACCCTGACAGCTTCGCTCACCATGGTCCCGGCAGGGATACGCCTTAGGGGCTCAAAGGTTATAACGGTCGTTGAGGGCCAGACCACACAGGTTGGCGAGTTTGTAATTTCGGACGACTCGTTATCACAAGGCTGGAACGCTTACACCACAGGGCAATATTTCAACGCCGAAAATTTATTTCTCTCGTATCTTGATACCGTCAAATCCGCGCAGGCTGACTTCGGATCGACAAGCGCTTATGTCGGACTTGGCTGGACCCGCGCGCGTGGATTGAATAAGGCGTCCGATGCATCGAACGACTTCATGAAAGCGATCGACGGTTATCAGAACAACGCGGATGCGTGGGTTGGCCTGGCGGGAAGCGAACTCAGCAGGATGAAAAAGGACGGCGGATTTCATTTCAACCAGGCGATCAATGCTATCAACAGCGCGATCAACATCCCCGGCAACTATTCATCCGCTCCGACTCATGACCTGATCACCGAGCTTGACCTCAGGGCATACAGGTCGTTCCTGAATTACCTCAATGGAAATGAAGCGGTTGCAAAGTCTGAAGCCAATGAAATTTCCCAGAGTGTCGCGACAGATGGCAGCAATGCCAGTGGAGAGTTATTGAGCGTTGTCATCGCATTTTCAGATTGATCAAATGAGAATTTTAAGATACATCCCGCTTATCATCCTGTTCATATTCTTATGGTATTCACCTGTCGCCGGACTTGACCAGGCTTACGAAGTACAGGTGCAGGAACGATCGGACGGATGGGCTGTCCAGCTTCAGGGACTTGCTTACGTTTCCGATGAAATAATTGTTCAAATCGATTCATTGACCTCGTTTTCAAACCTTGACTCGCTGCTCGAGTCAGGATATGAGGTTAAAAAAATCCTGTGGTACCGTCCCGCGTTTGTTATCGGGTTGCCATCAGGCGCAACAATTCCGGATTCACTCGCGAAATTCGAGCTCCTAAAGGGAGTGGAGAGCGTTTCTCCCAACCTCCTGCGCCATGTCGCATTTACACCTGACGATCCTTTATACGAACGCCAGGAATATCATCTCTCGAACAAAAGTGAAGAGGGCTGGGATATCACCACCGGATCGTCGCTTGTGAAGGTAGCATTGATCGACACCGGTATGGATATCACACATCCGGAGTTTGCTGACCGGGTTATATGGACTGAAAATTTCTTCGATCCGGAATCCCAGGGTGGTTCGAGTGTTTTTGACGATTCCGGGCATGGGACGGGAGTCGCGGGAATAATCGGAGCGATAGGGGATAACGGTATCGGAGTCGCCGGGATGATGTGGGATGTCAGGCTGCTGGCATTCCGTGCGTGCGGCGGACAGGATCTTCAGTGCACTATTGCCGACGAGGTCGCCGCGATCGACGCAGCTGTAGCTAGGGGTGCGGATGTAATCAATCTTTCGCTGGGTGGCATCGGAACAAATTCCATTGAAACCGAGGCAATTCAGGACGCTTATAATGCCGGTGTGGTAATTGTCGCTGCAAGCGGCAACGGCAATCCCGGTGCGGAATACATTTCGACCGGAAACACGGCGCAGGACCACAATACACTCTATTATCCTGCCGGCTTCCCCGAAGTAATCGGAGTCGCGGCACTGGATAACGCGAATGGAAATAAAATTGACCCGGAGGATCTTGGACGGGCCGGATTTTCGAATTATGGCGAGGACATTGTTTCAGTAGCCGCGGTTGGCACAACTATCGAGACAACCACTCCATTCATGCCAAAAGAAGATGTTCCTTTCGCGATCTACCAGACACGAAATTATTCAAGAATGTCTGGGACAAGTTTTTCCTGTCCGCAGGTGACCGGGCTTGCGGGATTGATCCTCTCGAGGTTTCCCGGCCTTGGAGTGCCTGAAGTCCGCGCGCTGATCGAACAGAACGCGGTCGACCTTGGCGGTCCCGATAACGACGGGAATTCCATCGATGATTATCTCGGGCATGGATTGATAAATGTAGCTGGGTCTGTCGGATCGGGCGCTAGCAAGAAAAATATTTTCGAGAATCAGTGGTTCCTCGCCGGACTGGCTCCGTCGTCATTATTCTCCGACGATTTCTTCCTTGTGGTCAAATGCAAGTCCGGATGCGACCAGGCTCCCAATGCAAGTTATTTCATCCAGGAAACCGCCGAGAACGCTTCAATCATTCTCGAGCCGCTTCCCGCCCATCCCGATACTTATCTCGGCAGGTTTTACACCGCCGGCTCGGGAGCGATCACGATCCAGATCACCGGCATCAGCGGCGGAAATCCGCTCGACCTGCTTACATTTGTCTATACCATAGAATAAACTTCCCGTTTGACACCGGGTGCCCTGCATTTTACCATCTGTACCAAGCACGTACGGGAGTGGTCCTTCAAGATTGTCCTCCGCATTAAAAATCGCCGCAGCGATCGCCATTATGTTATCGGTATCCTCAACCGCCTGCCCCGGTAAATCGGGCTCGGAAACACACCAGGATGTCTATCATATCGGGATCTGGGGCGGGACCATTACTGTCGAAGCATACATGGTGATGCTGGACGGCAGGGAATATGCCAATGAAGCGTGGAGGATTGAATCACAGGTGTCGCTCGATGAGTACAGCGACGGAAGCCTGAAGGGAATTATTGTCGGCGATCTTTTTAAATGGAGCTTCGCCGACAGGGCGATTCTCGAGTTCGATGATATCGCTGTAGGGCACTGGGACGATTACACGCAGGTCCAGCTCGACATCACCGGCTCGTTCGATAATGACGGGTACAAACTCGAGACCAGTGAGCTCCCTTCCACACTGCCCAATACACATGATATTAATTCTCCGATCGATTTCTGGGACTTCCTTTATCCACAGGAAATCAGTGACGATTGGGGCAGCGACGCCGGCATCGATGGAGCACATCTATCGATGAAAGGACAGTCGACATTTCCACAGGGGGAAGATTTCCTGCAGGTCTCGGGTTTAAGCGCATTCAAGGAATTCGGCGTGATTTATACGTGGGACATTAACAAGCTGTGATCAGTTACCAAGTTTTTTCGATGTCAGGTCCGTCAGGACAGGCGCTTCTTCACCCATCATTTCAGCTATCCGGTTGATTGGAATAATATTCCTGATTACCCTTCTGATATTCCCGCGCACTTCTCTCCACCTGACAGCGATCTGCGAGCAGTTGCCCACTTCCACAAAAAGAAAATCCGACTGGTGATTGAGTAGTGTCTTAAGAATCGGACGTGTCACTCCTCCATGTGTAACGAAAAAAACAGTCCGTTTTTCGAAAGGATCGTCCCATTTTTTAATCAGTTCTTTTACACAGCCTTCAACACGACTGTAGAACTGTTCAAAACTCTCGCCGTTGAAATTGGAAAAGTCGAGCCACCTGTTTACGTCAGCCATTTTTCCCGGATATCGCCTGAGAACCTCATCGATTGTCAGACCGCATACTTCACCCACATCTATCTCCATGAACTCATCGCGAAATTCAATCGGCGTATCCGTACCTACCACGCCGTTGATAATTTCAGCGGTTTCGCCTGCTCGTTTCAGGGGTGATGCGTAAATTTCATCAGGGTGTATGCCTTCCCGTTTCATGAACCTGGCGAGGAGATCCGCCTGGCGCCGTCCTATATCGGAGAGCAGGCTGTCTGTCTGGCCCTGGATGATGCCTTCCATGTTCGCTTCGGATAGTCCATGTCTTATCAGAAAAAAATCCATTTTATTTATATTCGATCAACGCGAGTTCGACAAAATTCCTTACCATCCGCAATCCGTTTGTCACAGCCTTCGTCCTGACCTCGTCCCGGTTTCCTGCGAAATCATGTTCCTTTGTATCGGAGTTCCCATTCCTGTCGATAACAACCCAGTAGATTCTCCCGATGCTCCCTTCAGCGTCATCGGTTGTGGGACCGGCGTTGCCGGTACACGCGGCGGCGAAGGTTGTGTCGAACAATTTTATCGCCGCCTGCGCCATGGCCATCGTGGTTTCAGGAGTAACAAGCCCCTTGTCGAGGACCTCGTCCGGGATATGGAGAATTTTCTTTTTGACTTCGCGGGTGTATGCCTGGACGCCGCCCTTATACACTGCGGACGAACCGGGAATCCGGGTAAGGGCGCTTCCAAATCCTCCCGCGGTGACGCTTTCCGCCGACGAAATGGTCAAGCCGAGTGATTTCATTTTGAAAATTATGAAGTCGGCATTAGAAATATCCTTATCGGTGCTTATGCCGACGCGAATGCTATCCTTGGTTTCTCTGTGCATCATGAATTTCCTGGCAGTTAATTAACTCTGAGGACTGCATAATATCCAAAGAGTATTCGTATCGCAAATTCACTGGTTATTCGCCGCTTCGCCTTTTAAATCGTATGGATGCGCTTCCGTAATCTTGACTTCCACAAAGTTACCA
>DASWIV010000118.1:0-12381 GCA_036397475.1 bacterium | reverse complement strand
TACTTGAGCCTCAATGTAATCAGGCGGCATAAATTCAGAAGCAATTACCAGTGCATATATATTGAGAGACGTATATCCTGCTGGTCGCGGTGCTACAGGACCATCACAAGACTTTCTCCTTTCAATATAATCGCAATTTTGATAATTATATCGATCTCCTAAAAATATGAGATCTTCAACTTCATAATCATCAAATGGCACATTGAGCATATCCCCCGACCTCTTCCAGCAGTTATGCCCATCGGTAATTCTCACCCTTGCCGCCTGGGCTTCATTTTCGAATAAATTAGTTACCTCCAAAGCTATTGCGAGTCGTTCGCCAGTAAACCAGCCGTCAGTTTCAAGAGGATTGAAATCTTCATCAGGCCACTCTTGCAATTCGTTGTAATAGATCTCTTCCTCGTCAATCCAGACTTCTCCTCCTAATGCTGCGCCTCCTCCAACTGGAGGTTCGAAATTTCCGAACTGATCAAGAACATCAAGGTTTAACATCCCAATTGAGCCATGCGATCCTGTATCTCTGAAATCTATTTTTACATACAAGCCGCAAAGATCATCCTGCATTGCGGAGATTGCCTGATCGGTAAATGGTCCTTTATGTGCTCGTACGTTATCGCCAAAGGTGTCAACAAGCGAAAGAAGCCATTCAGCAGCTTCAGGTCCTGTTACGATTTCAGGTTCCTCGACAAACTCCGGATTAATCAAGTCTGAATCAAACTCCTCGGATTCCAACGGCACAAAGAAACCAGGGCATTGGCCTTCTTTTAACTCCATATAATATTGCCTGTACTGGTCAGTCCTGATATGCATGGTTTTAATATAATCGCCTTCCGGATAATACTCCCAAGGCCAGAATCCATCCCATAATCCATAATAGTATCTCATCGAATCATAAGTTGCGATATCCTGATCCAGCCAGAAATCCAGATATGATCTGTGTATTACATCTCTTATTCTGATTTCTCTATTGTATATTCCAATATTGCACTCAGGAAAATCATGGACCTCATAACACCATTCATTTTTTTCAGTTTCTTCCCAGTGATGGAAATCGAGACTAGCGGCATATAAATCGCCGCATTCGCATTCTTCATCAAGCTCTAATTCTCCTCCGGCTGGAATCTGAATGTAGGAATTTATAATTTCACCATTGATCTCGACAGGACCAAAATAAAGTGTTGTACTCTGCGTTAATGGTTCCGACAGGCTTATCTCCACACTTGAATTATCGTGGTCCAGTTTCAGCGATTTTATTTTCTCATCGTACTGAAAATGCCAGTTAGATAGGTCTAAATAGATTTTCTCCCACTCCTCACGTACACGGTTGGAAAGTAGAATCAATATCCTGCTATCGTCAGATTCCTTTTCCTTGTTCGAGTCGGTAATGTCAACCCACGGATATACCGCGAACTGAAGTTCAGGCGGGGCAGTTGATCCAATCGTCACCCGTCCCGGAAAACTGTATCCCATTCCGTTTACATCCAGTATTGTCATACTGATAAAATGGCTTCCGTAATCTTCGAATTGTTTCAGCACAGGGGATTCCCACAAATACATATGACCGCCGTACGGAAGAACAACAACCTGATATTTTATATCCTCAGTGAATTCATATGAATCGTTAATCTTCCCTGTCAGCGTCAGCGGATTAAGTTTATTTTCAGGATCGATGAACCATCCGCTGAGATTCATATCGTACGACGGCTGGGAATAAACCGGATAAGTCAGAACCGGGGGATTCACCATCTGGGCGGTACGTTCGTTGCCGGTTGTGAATCCCGAAAACCGCGGATCATTGTTCATATTAAATTCCGGATTCGAGCTGTAAATAATGTCAGGCGTTGTCTCATTACTCTCAGGCGGAATCAGCGGATTACTTCCCGCCGATGAGCATCCGCACAGCAGGAACATCATGAATAAACTGAAGAAAACTTTTGGTGTTAAGGGGGGGAGTACCATTCTCAGCCTTCCTTCCTCATTTGAAATTCCTGATTAAATTTTAACTTAAATACATCAGATGTCAATAATATATGACAGAAATTTATTTAACTGTAGATAAACATTAATCGGATGCAATTATCAATATGTACCCAAATGGGTAGAATAAAGGAAAAACGCTCCCGGATTTCCGAGAGCGCTTTCTTAATGCCTATATCTCTGTTATTCAGATCAGTTGGGGAAGTTATCGAAGCCCCGTGCCTTGTAGAACGGCTGAGCCATGTTGGTTTTGTCGGCTGCCATCTGCTCAGAGTCCGCTCCTGCCTGGTAAAAGTAAGCGAAAGGAACTCCTTCAACTGTGACTACAAGGTGCAGCTCGGTGTTGTTTGTAAGAACTCTCGACCTCGCACCGGCTCGACCGTCGTGCCTGGCGAAAGCTTTTCCACCGCTGTTTATCACGAGCCATCCGGCGAGAGCATTCGATGAATCCTTGCCGAATCCGTTGATGAAATCTTCCGCGGTGCCGGAATCTTTAACATGAGTCTCAGAACTTGAGATGGTCACATTGCCAGAGAGTCCGTCTTTACCTGAGAACTCTCCACCCATGCTGATATCGATAGTAGAAGAAACCTGGTCGCCTGACTGCGCTCCACCGGCCTCATCGAAAAGGACCTTGCCGTTGAAGATAGCCTGTGCGCGGTCGACAGCGTAGGCGTTTGAAATCCTTGTGCAGAACGGGCTCCACATACCGACCCAGGTTCTCGCCCACATTTCGGACTTATAGATAGCTTCTGCTTCAGCAAGAACATCCGGCTCGTAGGGGCAGTCTTCTGCATTGCCGGAAACCAACCTGTAAGTAACCTTGTACTCGACCATATCGAGTCCGTAGCCCATTTCAGTTTTATCCCACGGTCCGGACCAGCAGCTGACGCCAACCGATGCCTTAGGGGCTGCAACATAAAGTACATGCGCTGAACCAAGTACTTCTCGCTTGTACTTGTAAGTGCCATTGTCAAAATCCTCGTTCGGTGTGTTGTTATCACGTCGGGTTGTAAAGGCTACCGTAATTTCATAGCAGCATTCGCCAACATAGTGGTAGAAAGATGGTTCTTCGGTGCCGCCCTGCGCATTTCTGTCCGCGGAATCTCCACCCTTGGAGGCGAACAGCATATTCCACATGTCATCGGAAATCGGATTGGACAGAGTGAGAAGAAGATCGAATTCTGCGGGGTCCAGATAATGTCCGCCGGTTAAACCCGGCAGGTCAGCCTGAATATCGGGGGTCGAATCCTGGGGCTGCTCTGTGTCTTTATCTTCGTCATCTGAACTCTGTAAATCTTCGCCTTCGTAAGTTGAAGTGTCGTATTCGCCGGGGACCTCGCCCAGGTCCGGTCCGTCGCCTTCGTCGCCGCCATCGGACGACAGCTCGGAGATGCCTGTATCGTTGCCAGTACCATTGTCTGAAACGCCGGAATCGCTCGATGGGTTATCGGCGATCAGGTCATTGCTGGCTGGAGGTGCTGTGATGTCTGTCCCTGCCCCACCACATCCTGTCATTACCGGTAATGCAAAAAATATGGTGAGTACGAGTATAAAGAGTACGTTTGTAAGTCTGTTGGGGTAGTGTGCTTTTTTCATTTGCGCTCTTTCTCCTTTGAGGTTTCGAGTAAGTTTGATGCCGGAGTATGTGCACAATGAGTTCCACACCGGAAAATAGCCCGATTTTCTTAACTGATATCCTGAAAGCAGCTTGAATAGAGGAATACTGGAGGACGAGTTTCGACACTTCAAATATCGTATTTTAACGATAATTAAATAATTCTCTGATTTTGAGAGAAAAATAAGAAAAAACCCACCAGTAAAAGATGGGTTGCAAGGATTTCAGAATTGTTCAGGTAGACATTATCCTTTGTAAATACTGATCATATCCCTGAGAAGCATCAGGGCATCCTTGCGATCTCTCTGGAAGCTGTTCCGTCCAATTATCGACCCAGTTCCGCCACCATCCCTGATAGCTGTTGTCTCCTCAAGAAGCTGATCTTCGGAAACTTTCGAACCGCCGGAGAAGATCACCATACGTTTCCCGTTGAATGACGACCTTACGACCTGTGCCACCCTTTCGGTCAATGTCCCGATCGGGATTTTTTTATCTTCATAAATTTTCCTGGCTTCTTCCTGGTAGATGTGATCCGATGGAAGTTTTACCTTGATAATATGAGCGCCAAGCTGGCATGCGAGGTGTGCGGCGTAGCAGGAAATATCGATCGCAGTCTCGCCTTCCTTGGTAATATCCTGACCCCTGGGATAGGACCAGATGATAACCGCCATGCCCGCCGCTTTCGCTTCTTCCGCAAGCATCTGAATCTGGCCGTACATATCGTAACGGTACGCTGTCCCGGGATAAATAGTAAATCCGATAGCGCAGCATCCCAGCCTGGCAGCTTCACCTACACTGCCAGTTATCGCCTGCATTGGATTGTCCTCGACCATCAGTAAATCGTGGCTGTTGACTTTCAGGATCAATGGAAGAATACCGGCATAGTCTCTCGCTATTGCCTCGATAAATCCAAGCGGAGCCGCATAGCCATTCAACCCGGCGTCGAGTGCGAGTTCAGGGTGATAATACGGATCGAAAGCATCCGGATTCGGGCCAAAAGCCCGAACAGGACCGTGCTCAAATCCCTGGTCGACTGGAAGAATAATAATTTTGCCCGTGCCGGCGAGTTTACCCTGGTTCAGGATACGTCGCAGATTTCCTATCGTACCCGGATTGTCGGCTGTATAAAAATTAAGGATATCTTCTGTGCCCATTATTCTGGTCTCCGATGTCAGCGTCGATATCGGCGTATTTTGTACCATAAAACGCGCCCGCTGTGTAACCCCCCATAGATTTTAATAATTGATGATAACCTGTCCCGATTATTCGTTCGATATTTCCGGAGGGGTCTCGACCTGGCGAATGTTACTTTTATTCATCTGGTCGAGGATAAATTTTCCTCTCTCTATCCAGACCCCGCTCCTGTACCAGTACAAGGCAATCAATAGACCAATGACGGTCGATGATGCAAGGCCTATGGGAATACCTATAAATCCCAGATTCATTCCAATCTCGCCGTGGAAGCCCAGGTTCCCGATCAAGGGGATATTTTCAAGAGCGATTTTATTAGAGAGATAAATTGCAAGCGGAACCCTTATTATCAACTGTGTCAAGGCTACGATCCACATCGACGCCATTGCGTCGCCGGCACCACGGATAACTCCGTTCACCGGGAAGAAAATCGACATCATGATGTAGCGGATCACTATTATATGAATGTACAGAACGACAAAAGGAACGACCTCCAAGTAATCCTCTTCTCCACGAAGGAAAAATTTCGTGACATTATCCGAAGTGAACCAGAGCAGTACAGAAAATCCGATCGCAACAGCTACCGACAAACCCACTGTTTCCCTAAGAAATTTACTTACACGCTCTAAATTGCCTGCCCCGATATTTTGTCCGGCGATAGTGCTCATCGCCATACCGAATGACTGCGACGGCATTTGGACAAGCTGGTCGAGGACGATCCCGATACCGAACGCGGCAATCGCAGCCGTTCCGAAATCATTCACTATCCTCATCAGTACGAGAAAACTCGCGCTGACCATCATTACTGTCCCTGCTGTCGGAAGCCCGACCTTCAGAATATTACTTATGATTGTGAAGTCGAATTTGAATCCCTTTGGAGACAGGGTGACGTAGTTCTGCCGTGTAACCAGGAAAGTGATGATGAGGATCGCGCCGATGAAATATCCCGTAAATGTGGCGATCGCTGCCCCGGTCACGCCCAGTTTCGGAAGTCCGATTAATCCAAAGATCAGAAGCGGATCAAGAATCAGGTTAATTACACCCGTCACCGCCGCGACAATTGTCGGGGTAATGGAATCGCCAAGCGCCCTGAAAATGCTGCTCGCACCGAAAAATGAAAAAATAAATATCAATCCTGCGAATTGTATCCGCAGGTACGACGCGGCCTCGTTATGAAGTTCCGGTGGTGTTTTGAGGATGTTAAGGACGTCGGAAGCGAAGATGACCATCAGAACGCTGATCATCAGGACAAAGAGACTTCCGATAACAAGGTAATTTCGTCCGGTAAGATTGACCCGTTCTTTATCATCGGCTCCGTAGTATTGCGCGATCAATATTCCCGCGCCGATCGAGATTCCGATCACGACAGAGATCATGAAGAACAGCACCGGGAAGACTACCGTAACCGACGCGACCGCTTCCTTATTCAATCCGCCAAGCCAGTAACGGTCAGTCAAATTGTAGATGATCTGGAACGATCCCTGCATCATGATAGGTACAGAGAACCTGACCATATTGATAAAGGTCGGGCCATTGGTGAGGTCAACAGCGGTATGTGAAGACATTCGTCCCATTTGATGGGGATAGAATATACGCCTGTTTGTGGGATTGGTAAAGGATGAAATTTTTCTGCTGGGCATCAAGAGGCTTATTCCCTACACACTTCTTCCCCGACATGTTATCATTCCGAATCCTCTCTGAGGTAATTAATTAGGAGTGTGGATAAATATGCCCGCTACAACGGAAAAGCTCCCGCACTGGGACCTTTCAAACATATATTCAGGACTCGGCGCCGACGATTTCAAGGCGGATTTCGAGAAACTGAAAATCCTGGCTGATGAGCTCGACGAGTTCATCACCGCGAACAATATTGTCAAACTGGATAAAGTCCCCGACGATATCCCGGGTACGGCAAAGATCCTCGACGAATTCATTGTCAACCTGTCAGAAGCTCATAAGATTCTGG
Organism: bacterium; assembly: GCA_036397475.1. Lineage (GTDB taxonomy): Bacteria > JAJVIF01 > JAJVIF01 > JAPKYR01 > JAPKYR01 > DASWIV01. The sequence goes on along the minus strand of DASWIV010000118.1, from coordinate 5,629 downwards.
GTACGTTGATAGCGTACGTGTACAGTTTCGTAACAACCGACTCATACAATAACGAAGCGAACAAGAAAAACAGCGAGCTCGAAAATTTACAGGTTCGGTTCATGAAGCATGACACCCGGCTCCAGGCGTGGGTTGGATCTCTCGGCCCGGTCATTGATCAGATCAAGGAGCATGGCGAGGTCTCAAAGGAACATGGTTTCGTACTGGATGAGATTGTCGAGCAGTCCAAATATCTAATGGACACCCAGCTTGAGGACCTCGCGAGTGAACTCAGCCTGTCCGGAGGCGGGTCGATGTGGAAACTTCAGGGAACCGTCACGAGCCAGATCAAGGTTCCGTTCGAACTCGACGGTGAAACCAGGGACATGCCAATCACCATGATTCGCAACCTCGCGAACAATCCGGACGGGGCGGTCAGGAAACGCGCATACGATGTCGAATTGCAATCGTGGGACTCGGTGAGGGAATCGGTAGCATTTTCGCTGAACTGTGTGAAGGGCAACGCCATTACACTCGCCAAATGGAGAGGCCGCGACGGTGTCCTGCACGAAGCGCTTGACCACAATCGCATCGAAAAGGAAACACTCGACGCGCTTCTTGGCGCGATGAAAGACTCATTCCCGGTTTTCAGGCGATACCTGAATCATAAAGCCACCAAACTCGGGAAGGAAAAATTACCATGGTGGGACCTCTTCGCTCCTGTGGGCGATGCCGAAATGAAATACACCTACGGGGAAATGTGTAACTACGTAATCGACCAGTTCGGATCATTCACCCCCGAAATGGCTGACTTCGCCCGTAACGCGTTTGAAAATAACTGGATCGACGCCGAGCCTCGCGACGGCAAACGCGGTGGCGCGTTCTGTATGGGAATACCTGCGGTGGAAGAATCGAGGATTCTCGCCAACTTCGATGGAAGCTTCGACCAGCTCACGACAATGGCGCACGAACTGGGCCACGCGTGGCACAATTACTGTCAGAAGGGATTGCCCTTAATGAGAAAGGGCGCTCCGATGACACTCGCCGAGACAGCGTCGATCTTCTGCGAGACAATCGTATTCAATGCCGCGCTCGAATCGGCGACCGATGAACAAAAAATTACTATCCTCGAAAATCAGCTGATGGGAGCGACGCAGGTCGTTGTGGATATTTACTCCCGATATATTTTCGAGAGTGAAATTGTCAAACGACGTGCCGAAGCCGAATTGAGCGTTGCCGAATTCTGCGACATCATGATAGGCGCGCAGAAAGAAACGTACGGCGACGGTCTCGACCAGGAACATCTCCATAAATACATGTGGCTTTTGAAACCGCATTACTATTACTCCGACGCGCACTTCTACAATTATCCATACGCGTTCGGACTCCTGTTCGCACTTGGAATCTACGCACGTTACCTTAACGAAGGCGCGGATTTTGTGCCGCAGTACAAGGAATTACTGAGGTCGACAGGCGAAGACAAGGTTGCTCCACTCGCCGCACGATTCGATATCGATGTCAGGAGCAAGGATTTCTGGGCAAGCAGCATCAAGGTGATCGAAGCCCAGATCGACCAGTACTGCGAACTATAAGGAATAAAACGTCGGAGTGCGTCTCGGAGCACTGGCGTCCCGCCGGTCGGTGTACCATCACGCTTTCTATTTATTTTACCAGAGCGTAATAGGAATTCCGCGCTCCGGCGTTTAGCTGAACTGGATCGCATCTCGGAGCACTGGCGTCCCGCCGGTCGGTGTACCATCACGGTTTCTATTTATTTTATTAGAGCGTAATAGGAATTCCGCGCTCCGGCGTTTAGCTGAAATGGTGCGCGTCTCGGAGCACTGGCGTCCCGCCGGTCCATGCAACATAGTCTCGATACTAAATCCCCGGGGTAGCGAAACTGCCTGTCTGGAAACCAGCGTTAGGGTGTTACGTTGAACGTAACGTGAATCTCAGATATCTTCCCATCGGTCACCTTAATAAATTCCCCTACATTCATATTCCCTACGTTGTACGCAATATAGATTGTAATAACCTTTAATTACAGATTCGCAGGACATAAAACACTCTCCTATTAATCTATTTGTCACAAGGACAAGCGTAGCCGCGATGATCGTTTTGAACATTTTTCCCGGACCTCCTTTGAGTTACTTCCGGTGTATTAGTCCTGCGGTATTAAGATATGCAGAAACCGTTCCAAAATTTGGGGTAGGTCTGTGAGGGCTATGAATAGGGGGTGTTAGCGCTTAACCAAAAAAATTATGAATTTTGAGTGTGGATAATTTTACACAGTAAATTCTATTCCATCTCTACCAGATTCCCGCTGACCTGGCTTCTAAGATACACATCGATGAAATCCTGGATGTCGCCATCAAGGACCCTGTCGGCGTTGCCGGTTTCGTGGCCGGTGCGCGCATCCTTCACTTGCTTCCTCGGATGAAGAAAATAATTCCTGATATGCCCTCCGCCGAACTGAATCTTGTGTTTCTTATCCCTCGCTTCACCAGCCGCCGCTGCCTGTTTTTCATGCTCTATCTCAACCAGGCGGCTCTTTAAAATTTTCATCGCGGTCGCCTTGTTCTTATGCTGCGACCTCTCGTTCTGGCAGCTTACTATAATCCCTGTCGGCAGATGCGTTATCCTCACCGCGCTATCCGTCTTGTTCACATGCTGTCCGCCAGCCCCTGACGAGCGGTACGTATCTATTCTCAGGTCATTTTCATCGACCTCAATCACTTCGTCCTCGACAACCGGGGTCACATCGAGGCTCGCGAAACTTGTCTCCCTCCTGTTCTGCCCGTACGGGCTTATCCTGACCAGACGATGAATTCCTTCCTCACATTTCAGATACCCGTACGCGTAATCCCCGTTCACCTCAAAAGTGCACGACTTGATCCCTGCTTGCTCACCGGGCGACTCCTCCATGAAATTCACGCTCCATCCCATCCTCTCGCAATATCTCAAATACATCCTAAGAAGCATCTCCGCCCAGTCCTGGGCGTCCGTACCACCCGCTCCCGCCTGGATCATGCATATCGCCGCGCCATCGTCCTCTGGTTCCGACAGCAGCACTTTTGTCTCGAGCCTGTCGACACCATCCACAGCCGCATTGTATGAGCTTCTCGCTTCATCAAGATACTCCGACGGATTTTCCTCAGCGAGCGCGAGCTCCGCGAATTCACCGGCATCGGTCGCGGCGACTTTCATATTCTCCCATTCGTCACGTTTTACCTTCAATCTGGTGAGCTGCTTGTTAGTTTCTCCGGCTTTCTGCGGGTCGTTCCAGATGTCGGGATTCTCAAGTTCCTTTTCGAGCTCAGAGATTTTTTGCGCGAGTGAATCCATGTCGAGATCGGCGATAATTGTCTCGACACGGGCAACAAGATCAGCCGATTTGCGCCGGATCTCTTCAAGTTCTTCTGTTGGTGTCAGTTCAGCCATTTCGTCACATTATACCTTTGAACCGTCCACTTCGCCCGTGTATCTAATTAAGGGGCATTATTCCTGTCTAATGCTATAATTTATACTTCGTTACGATAGTATATAAACCATGTTTATTTTGAAATCCACTTTAATCGAAGCAATAAAATTATTCCTCGTCATCTCCGCGGTGGCGCTTATCGCAAACTTCATAAGGACTCCGCTGGTCAAAGCTGCGATGACAAACTCCCGGCAGTCGTGGGAGCATCGCGGGCTGAACTTAATCGACAACTGGTCACACAAGGGCTGGCCGGAACCTCCCGCGGATTGGGCAAATGAACCTTACGGGGCCGATCAGGAGACCGATCAGGAGAACGGTACCGAAACCGACCCGGAGAATCCTCCTTTTGTCCAGACCGAACTCTGGTACATCGACCTTTTCCAGGTCGAAGACATGATCCGCACCGGTGAATGCACGTTCATCGACGCGCGTCATCCCGAATACTATGAAGAAGGCCATATCCCGACAGCACTGAACTGGCCGGCGGATGAGTATTACGATTATGAAGATGATTTCCTTGAAACTCTGGATAAAGAGCAGTGCATTATCGTCTACTGCTCCGGCGGAGCTTGCGACGAATCGATCTATTTAGCCCAGAACATGCTGATGCTGGGATTCAACGACGTATACCTCTATTCAAACGGAATTGAAGAGTGGGAATTAATCCACGACACAATCTCCGGACCCAATCCCGGTGAATTCGCCGAAGAGGGCCTGACGGGAGAAATATCCGAATGAAAAATCCTCCCGCGATACCGGCTTTCGTATATCACATGGCACGGATAATTCTGGGTGCGATTTTTATTGCAGCCAGCATGGAAAAGATCGGGACTCCATGGGATTTCGGACGTGCGATCTACGTGTACCAGTTTCTTGTAGGACCTTTCGCATACCTGATCAGTCCGCTTGCGATTATTATTCCCGCGCTCGAGCTTGTCTGCGGCACAATGCTGGTTTTGAATAAATTCGTTCGCCCCGCGGCGGTGGTTATCCTAGGATTAAATGCCATTTTCATAATAGCCATACTGAGTGTCATTGCACGCGGGCTCGATATCGACTGCGGGTGCGGGCTGGATACAGGCCTGCTTGCCACACTTGTCGGCACCCAGGCCGGATGGTCGTCCATTGTCCGCGACCTGATTTTTGTCATACTTAACCTGATCGTACTTTTTGCCCCGCAATCAGCGCCTGAAGGCTCACGATAAATTCATATCCCTTTATATGTTAATATTCGATAAAAAAATGTTTGCTTATAGCTAAATTTCCTGTTATTTTTATATTGGCCTGCCAGTTTACAGGCGTCGGCGAATTTTCTCTAACACAAACCGACTAAAACTCGATCCAGTAATTGTCTCCGGTTTTTAAGGGGATGGTTTTCACCTACCATGGTAGCAGTGGGGCCAGGCATATCTTCCTACGGAGGGACCGTATGACTGCCGCTAAATTCTTTCCCAACCAGGTCCGGGGCCTGGTAATTGCCATTTTTGTCCTGACATTAATTGTAAGCTGTTCACATTCAGCCGTACCGACCGATCCGGACTCACAGCCGTCACAGGCGACCACAGCATCGGCTGATAACCTGATCGATTCTTCAAATAAAGCTCTCTGGGGATTCTATGACGTCACGTACAATCCCGGTGCGGGATTCGAGGTCGTTCCCCTGAGAGGCCCCCAGTACACGCTGAACGTGAACATGTTCCTCCAGCCACCGACCGGAAGCCTGTCGAACATGCAGGTCACCATCGTGGACGATTCAAATGTATTCGCCAATGGACGGGTAATTGTAAATGTCGCCCTGACGCACCCGTTCGCCGGCCTCGATGAGTACACCGGATTCGATGTAATGGGAATTTTCATCAACGACGGCAGCAATACGGCCCACGTATCCAGCGCCATAAAATACGCAAATCCCTCGAGCAACTCTATTTTGAGAAATGCCGACGGGTACACCCGCTGGATGAATCCCAATGAATTCACCGGACCTTCGCCGGGCGGATATCTGGATGGAGCGCTCGGGACAAAAAATCAGAACTGGTCAGCGACAGTCAATCCGTACAAATATTACTGCGATAACCTCGCGGCTACCGAACCGATAAAATCGCACTTCGGCAGTTCATTACAGGTGCAGAACAGGGGAATGTTCAGCGCCGGAAAAACAAACACAAGGCA
>DASWIV010000117.1:0-4202 GCA_036397475.1 bacterium | reverse complement strand
TCGACTGGACTGCCATCGGAGCGGATGACGATCACGACTGGCGAATTACATGTGAAGTTTCTGACGGAATGGATGAATCCGACGCTACGCCACTTGATGTCACTACTACTGTAAACCTGTATTACGGCGACTATACAAATGGCGAAGAAAATATGATCCTTAACTATTCCTATCCCGGTTATCCTGACGGCGTCTGGACCTATGACGAATCTTACGAGGTCTGGAAGGAAAGCAACACACCTTATACTTCCAATGGCTATTACAGATACACCAGGACAAGGATGCGAACTCCTTACTTCAAGGTTCCAGCGGGAATAGCAGCGGTAAAAATAGACGTCAGGCAGTGGTTTGAAACTATCGATGGTGGCGATTATTGCCAGTTCCAGTACACGACAAATGGCGGTAGTTCATGGGGCGCTGTGGTTACCCTTCCACATCCAGGGGGAGGATCGTCAAATTATGACATCCTTGATACTTACACGGTCCCAACCGCGATATTCAACAAGCCCAGCGCGGGAATTGGAATGTATTTCCATTCCGATTTCGATACCACAATTCTTGGTACAGGGTGGAATGTCAGGGAGCTCAGGGTGTATATTGAGCCTTAGTAATAGAAGACAACATCGTCAGAGGAAAGCAAATGACATTTGAATACCAAATTGTGGAAGTATCCACTTCGAGCTGGCAGGAAATCATGGACTCCGATGATGCCGACCTGAAATTCCAGCACTTGAATAAGTTTGGCAAGGACGGCTGGGAACTGGATTGTGTAGTTCCCAAACTCGAAAATGGTACAACAGTCGGCTATGGGATGGTGTTCAAACGGTTGGTGGATTAAGGCTTTTTAATAAGGTTGAAATTTTGAAAATCCGGAAAACATCCGGATTTCCTTTATAATTTAACAATCTGGCCCCAGTGAATTTTTTTCTAACCCCAAACTTAATCTAACATTTTAAGTGTGGTATAATCCAGGTAGCGATGGCGGTGGTTGGCACGAGCTAACCGTAGTATCAGGTTTAAGGTTACCTCTTCTTTTTACTCGTAACCATACTCTTGCAGGCTGAAGAAATTGCCTGGCGATTGTGTGTCCTTCATTGAACAACACAATCAATTATTCTGTCTCAATGAGAACTCAGGGAGGAATTTCTCATGAGCAATAAATGGGTTGACAAAGCGGTTGAATTTGAGAAGCTGGGACGCCGCAACGTCGCAATCCACTGCCTGAACCGCGCGACTGAATTCAATCCTCGCGATGCTGACGCGTGGTTCCTCAAGGCCGTTATCCTTGGCAAAATGGGTAATCATGAAGAGGAACTGAACTGCTACAGCCAGGTCCTGGAGATCAATCCTTATCACGCGAAAGCGTGGTTTAATAAGGGTGCTGTGCTGGGAAATTTCGGACGTTACCGCGAAGCGCTGTACCATTTCGAGGAAGCCAAGCGCATGGGCCATCCTCGGGCGAACCAGGCGATCGACGACTGCCAAGCGGAACTGGAAAAAAGCAAATTCAAGTCCAAATTAAATACCCGCTGATTTTTTCTTTCACAACAAATAATCGTCCTGAATTTCAATTATCGCATTGCCGATCGCTGCGACCAATCCACTGACAGTATCGATTCTTTCCCCGCAATTCCCATTGATGCATACATAGGCAATCGTATTGGAAGCTGCTTGAAGTCCTTTTGCTGCGATCAGATCAGAATCAGTGTCTGGTTGGAGAAGCTGGATGACTCGTCTCGGATCCCAGTTCAAATGAGCTTCCCTCAGCATTTCGCCGGCTAAGTTATCGTCCACATTTCCTATTATCACAATATTTATTGAATGCGCCTGTGAGATTTCGATTCCGTCCAGCAATGCAAGCTGCTGCATTCCTCCCATCATTCCACCCAGAAACGATGGTGCGTATTCCCTCAGTAAATCGATCGTGTCCCTGACATCCTGCTCCCCGGTCGCGACAAAATAATAATGCAGCTGTTTGACCAGTTCCCCCATTAAAATCCCCGAATTTGGATCGAACCACTGTTCAAATGAATTCGGTGGGAAGGTCAGCACTATATCCCGGGTCCATTGAAGGTATTCCCGCTCTCCCATGATCTGGTATAGCTGATTGTATAGTGACATCATCCACATTTTGTCCATTAAACGCATCGACCCCGGATCGCCCATTCCAGAGTTCTCCTCAAGGTCGTCGAGCATCGTCATGGCCAGGTCTGTAACGAATTCCCTGGCGGAACTGCCATCGGGCATTTGTATTATACCGAGTTCTTCGTCCGAATAAACGATATCCAGCCATAAGGATAACAATTGCGCATTTATCCACGGGATATTCTGCTGCGATGGTAGCGCCGGCGGATTCATCGCAGCTTCAAATTTATCCGAACCTGGATTAATCAAAACCGACCATGGAATATCCCCGGTATCAGTCATCAAAGCCGCCATAGTATCCAAATACGCTGGAAATCCTCCGGTCAGCTTTCCATCCTCACCTGCAACAAGCCCGTAAAGGCGATGGAAAATCTCCACCGGGTCGGCCGGATAATCAGCATCCATGAATGAACAGCATTTAATTATCTGAAGATTTCTATACGGGCTTATTGTCATGAATGACCCATAAAGATCATCCGGCATACCGAGGCTTGAATTATCCAGCATTACTACATCGCTTAAGCCAATCGACACATCTTCGCACCAGCCCTGGACAGCAGTTTTTAATTCTTCAGGCTCTTTGCCGCTTTCCAGTTCTTCGAGCCCAAGCCAGAGGCAAAGTTCGGGATCGGCATTCCCCCAATCCATCACCTGGTTTCGCTCGCTGAGCGCCGATGATCTCAGCCCGCTGTACCCGGAAGAAAATCCCGCCATCCAGTTCCGTTCGAATCCAAGAGGAACAGCATCATCAGTTTTCAGCCGTTCAATATTCTCATCGCCCTCGGTACTTCCCGGATGCACTTTCAGGCTGGAAGAATCGATCGACCCCTGTCCTTCATATCCATGGGTCGGAAAGTAAATGGCGATGATGGCGTCCCACGCATCGACTGCCTGCAATTCGCCATTGTCATCCACATCCAGTATCGCAATCGATGGAAAATCAAGGGGCCGCCTCAACACCCGCATCCCGGCTCCCCTTGAGATTTTGTACGCAAGCGCTGGATCTTCCCATACATTGACTTCCCAGGGAATAAATACCGAATTTATAACCGGACCCCAACCATCATGCGATAACACCTGCGCCTCGATATCAGCTGTGCCATACGCATCGTATTTGCTAAGATAACAGAAAATTCTTTTTCCGGATTGCGTCGCCTGATCGATTACTTCTGATTCCTGATAGGTCCCGAACCATTCAATGGGAACATTTTCCCGTTCTTCAGGGTAGTTGACCTGCCCGTTCCATTCGAACTTTCCGGTGTCCCTGTTTCCATCGGCTTCTCCGGATGGAGAAGAGCCGTTACTTCCGCCACATGACATAAAAGATAAACAGCAGATTGCACCCACTGAGAAAATGCACAGGTTTCTGATCCAGAGCATTGCGCATTACCTTCCTTATTTACCTGCAAGACTTATAATTACTTCACTGGTTTCATTGCAACTTTAATCCTGGAATACTACCATATAAACTGGATTTGATTAATTTAGATTTGAAGGTGATGGCAATAATTCAGGATCCGGCGATGATATGGAAGAGTGGGAGAAGTCCCTGCCACAAGAGCTCCAGGGATTACTCGATGAGGATTACGCCTCAAATCAGCACTCCGGTTAGATTGAAAAATTCCCTGGGCATCGTCGTACACTACGTTCCACAATCCCCAGACAAGAGGTACGTCTGCATCAGCTGCTGAAATTTCTGGCTGTTCTGTAATGTCCGGAGTGGTTACGCCCGCTGAAGTTCCCGAGCATGAAACGATGGTTACTGCACTTATTAGCGCGATCAGGATTGAAACCGGTCGAAACATATCCTGTTACCTCCCGTAAAGCTTTTGTGTCTCTGGATCCAAAGCAACCGGGAATATTTTACCATATCGGGGAAGGGGATAGATGGCGGAGAGAGTGGGATTCGAACCCACGTTACCGGTTTCCCAGTAAACACGCTCTCCAGGCGTGCGCCTTCAACCACTCGGCCATCTCTCCGCGATGGTGGTATCGTTAAATGGAGAGCCGGAAGGTTATATCTTATCACAAGCCGCGGGTCAAGTGGTTAGCGGCTT
>DASWIV010000116.1:0-4880 GCA_036397475.1 bacterium | reverse complement strand
CAATTCATACGTCTTACTTTCATGGCCGGACTGAGTCAGTGCGATTGCGGCCACTTCCCCGATATCCTCAACATCGACGGGGCAGACCCGGGCATCCGTGATCGGCGAAAAGATGGCTTTCTTATTTTTAATCACATCCTTCATCCTTATGTAATTCTGCATGAAAAAATGCGGATGAAGATGTGTCCATGCAATTCCGGAATCCTCGAGGCACTTCTCCCTCTCCCTGTGAATTTTTCCCAGTTGAAGGTTATGGTCAATTACTGATTGCAGAACCGAAAGCCTGACGATATGTTCAACGCCCGATTCTTTCCCGCGGTCCACGAAACCATTTTCCAGGGGTGTCAGATCAGGATATGCGTAAAAAACCATGTATGCCTTGTCAACGCCGTCGAGGGCTGCTTTCACGGAATCAGCGTTATTGAAATCGCCTTCGATAATTTCAGCACTCCCAAGCCCCATCTCCCGGGCTTTTTCGGGATCCCTGACAAAAACCCGGATTTCCTGACCCATTTTCAACAGCTTACGGGCTACTGCGTTGCCGGTTGTCCCGGTAGCGCCTGTAACAAGGATCATGAATCGTCTCCTTACAGCATGGGATTAATCAGACTGAATATAATTTATAGAGTTTAGGTTGTCAACTATATATATAATCACAGTTAAATTGTCATGGAATATACTAATTATAATAATTTACAACATTGGAATTTATTATGATTTGCTATCCAAGGTCGAACAGCATGAACTCAGATTCGGAATTTGAATGGATAATAAATTCATCTTTATCCCAGATCGCCACTCCGTCGCCGGCTCCGAGTGCATCTACATTGATGGAAATTTTACCGTTCATGACCTGGAGCCACGCGTAGCGGCCTTTTTCCATGTCCCATTTCAGATCATGGTCCGGCTCGAGCGATGAGAGATACAGATTCACGTCCTGGTTTACCAGGAAGGAATCGTCGCGACCGTCGTTCGAACAGACAAGCTGGAGTTTCCCTTTTCTATCTTCGGCCGGGAAAATTTTCTGCTCATAGCCAGGAACGAGCCCGTTCTGATTCGGCATGATCCATATCTGGTACAGGTGACATTTTTCATCTGAACTTCCGTTGAATTCACTATGAGTTATGCCTGATCCAGCGGTCATTTTCTGGACTTCGCCGGGTTTTATGACGCCACTTCCGCCGGTTGAATCCTTATGGGCGAGAGCACCTTCCATCACGATGGTGATAATTTCCATATCTTCATGTGGATGCTCGGGAAAACCGGCGCCTCCGTCGATCCAGTCCTCGTTCATGACCCGCAGCGATCGGAAATTCATCCAGTCCGGATCGTAATATCTAGCGAATGAAAAAGTGTGGTATGTATCCAGCCAGCCGTGATTCGCATGGCCGCGTTCATCGGAACGCCTGATTTTCATCATTTCCAATTAGTCCTTTCATATTAAATTCCTGGCAAACATTAATGGGAATTGATATCCATCCCGTAAAATAAATGTTTACCACATTTTCAAGCTATGTCAATGGGAGCGAATTTAGGGGATCAATAATGATGTTTCGCAATGAGATCGAATGCGACATCCTTGGAATTGAACGCGGGGCCATCGCAGCAGACACGGTCGTAACGGATTGTGTCGTCGTGACGCACGGGAATACTGCAACCAAGGCACGCCCCGATCCCGCATCCGAGTTTATTTTCCATGCTGACGTAGCATTCGAGGTTGTTTTTCCCGGACCATCCCGCGATAGCGGCAAGCATGGGAACCGGCCCGCATGAATAAACAACAGCGCCGGATGGGATTTTATCCCGGTGCTCATTCAGTGAATGGGTGATAAAACCTTTAGTCCCCATACTGCCATCCTCCGACGCGAGATATGGCTCGATTCCCATCGACCTGAAATCCGCAACACAGAGCATGGTTTCCGTATTTCTCGCCCCGAGAAATACGAAGCAATTATCCGGTGAGTACCCGGCTTCAATGAATTTCTCCGCGAGATAAACGAGCGGCGGAATTCCCACTCCTCCTCCCGCTATGAGGGCAGGCTTGGTCAAATCCATGGGAAATCCATTACCAAGAGGTCCGATTATATCGAGCTTGTCACCGGGCTGAAGGTCCGCCATTGCCTGGGTGCCTTCGCCCATCACCCTGAATAAAATGGAAATGCTGCCTTTATTCTTATCAGTTGTAAGCAGTGAGAACGGGCGCCTGAGCATGAGTTCGACTTTCGGGGGCAGCGCATGAATGAATTGTCCCGGACGGCAGTCCGCCGCTATCTGTGGCGCATCCATCTCTACTATATAATGATCGGGATTTTCCGGTGACAGGTCTATGAATTCAGTGATGGTGCTGAGAAGCTTGTATCGTGTCTGGATAGAGGCGTTCATTGCATTTGAAAGAAGTCAATCATATTCGCCCGGGTCTTCATCGTCCGGAGCTACAGGCAGGTCAACCAGAATCGCTTTCCAGTCATCGACATGCTCAAGTAAATGCCCGGATTTATCGCGCTTTGTTCTCAGGTATTCCCGGGAGTACTCTGTAGGCTCTATTTCCAGCGGCACCCGCTGGATCAAATCAATGCCATGTCCCTGAAGGGCATCAACTTTATCGGGATTATTTGTCAAAAGCAGAAGGCTCTTGATGTTGAAATACTTAAGGATACTGACAGCCATGTTGAATGACCTGAGGTCTGCTGCGAATCCGAGCTGGTGATTCGCTTGAATGGTATCAAGACCTTCTTCCTGAAGAGCGTAGGCTTTGATTTTATTCCCAAGGCCTATTCCGCGACCTTCCTGCCTGAGGTAAATAATGATGCCACGTCCCGCCTGAGAAATCATACGGATAGAAGCGTCGAGCTGTAGTTTGCAGTCGCAACGAAGGCTTCCAAGCGATTCCCCCGTAAGGCACTCGGAATGCACTCTTACGAGAATTCCCTTGGAGTCGGTAACGTCGCCGAGCGTCAGCGCAAAGTGCTCTTTTTTATCAAGATTGTTATGGAATACGTGGATGCGAAAATCTCCCCACGCAGTCGGGATAGATGCTTCGGCGAACAATTCGACTTTCGGGAGTTTCGATGGGTGATTTCCTGGATGTGATGCTTCCATTTTGCTCACTAGATAAATTAAGGATAGCGCTCTAAAACCACTATTTCAAGGGGATATCAGACTGTTACGATAATTCGACTCGTGCTGAAAATCTGCTATTATTCCCCATGGCGGTTAAGAATTAAAGACGGGAGGATATAATGAACCAGGTTACCCGCGTACGCGCACCCCGTGGAACTGAAATATCCTGCAAAAGCTGGCTTACCGAAGCTCCCATGCGGATGCTGATGAACAATCTCGATCCTGAAGTCGCGGAGAAACCGGAAGAACTGGTTGTTTACGGCGGGACAGGCAAGGCCGCCAGAAACTGGGAGTGTTTCCATGCGATAGTCAGGACTTTGAAGGATTTGGAACTTGACGAAACGCTGCTGGTTCAGTCCGGGAAGCCTGTCGGGGTTTTCAAGACGCATTCCGACGCTCCCAGGGTGATAATCGCAAATTCACTCCTGGTTCCCCACTGGGCTACATGGGAGCATTTCAACGAGCTTGAAAAGCGCGGGCTTATCATGTTCGGCCAGATGACCGCGGGCAGCTGGATATACATCGGCACGCAGGGGATTCTGCAGGGCACTTATGAGACACTGGCGTCGCTTGCAAATAAACACTTCAACGGGTCTTTGAAAGGAAAATTAACACTGACAGCCGGGCTTGGCGGAATGGGGGGAGCCCAGCCGCTCGCGATCACGATGAACGAAGGTGTAGGGCTGATTGTTGAAGTTGATAAGGACAGGATTCAAAAACGACTTGATACAAAATACCTGATGGAGGCGACCGACGATCTTGAGGATGCGCTTGATCGCTGCCATGCGGCCATGAAAAAGGGCAAGCCTCTCAGTATCGGACTGGAAGGAAACGCCGCTGATATTTTCCCGGAAATATTGAAACGAGGGATTGTCCCGGATGTGGTCACGGACCAGACGTCGGCACACGATCCCCTGAACGGATATGTCCCGAATGGGTTGACGTATCAGGATGCGCTGGCGCTTCGGGAATCGAATCCCGAAGAATACCGAAAGAGAAGTTTTGGAGCGATGGCAACTCACTGCCTGGCGATTATAGGATTGCAATCGGCTGGAAGTATCTGTTTCGACTATGGAAATAATCTCAGGGGGCATGCGCTTGAAGCAGGGGTAACCAATGCGTTCGATTACCCCGGATTTGTGCCGGCATATATCCGTCCGCTTTTCTGCGAAGGAAAGGGCCCGTTCAGATGGTGTGCGCTTTCGGGTGATCCTGCGGATATCAAGGTTACGGACGACGCGATCCGCGAACTTTTCCCCCATGACAAGCCTCTTATGCGGTGGATTGACATGGCTGAAGAGCAGGTCAAATTCCAGGGGCTCCCATGCCGGATTTGCTGGCTGGGAATGGGCGACAGAGAAAAAGCCGGACTTAAATTCAATGAACTTGTCAGGACTGGAAAAGTATCGGCACCGATCGTTATCGGACGCGACCATCTCGATACCGGGTCTGTCGCGAGCCCGAATCGTGAGACTGAAGGCATGAAAGATGGATCGGATGCAATCGCCGACTGGCCGATACTGAATGCACTTTTAAATGCCGTATCGGGAGCGACGTGGGTGAGTGTTCATCATGGCGGTGGTGTTGGTATCGGATATTCCATTCATGCCGGGATGGTAATCTGCTGCGATGGGACAGAGGAAGCAGATGCGAGGTTATCGAGAGTCCTGACGAACGATCCCGGGACTGGCGTAATGAGGCACGTCGATGCCGGGTACGAAGAGGCTGTCGGGACGGCAAGAAAATTTAGCGTGAAAATT
>DASWIV010000115.1:0-5432 GCA_036397475.1 bacterium | reverse complement strand
CTCCGTTCCAACATCCGGAATTCCCGATATGATTCCGTCGGTTCCGCTGAGGACCAGGTTCGCTGGAAGAAGGTCGTTGGTGTCCAGTAAGGCGAACATTACCGGTCCGGTGAAATCACCGATCGGGAAATTAAGTTCAAGTTGCTTTGAGTATTCCTGTCCTTCACACGCAGACCCCAGATCTACATTCACTATTTGTGGTTCCGGACCGCATCCGGAAGCTGGATTGACTACGAAGTTGAAAAGGTTACTGTCGGACTGCCTTGTAGGTGAGCAATTATCCCTTACCCGAATTTCGATCTGATAGGTGTTCTCCTCACCTGAGACAGGTGTACCGGAAAGAGTTCCGTCAAAATCGAGGCCCATGCTGGATGGAAGCTGCCCGGTGATAATATCGAATTCCAGCGGTTCGACTCCACCTGATGCAGACAGCTGGATGCTGTACGGGACATCGACTTCCGCGGCGGGAAGTGAGGGCGTGTCAAGCGACAATGGAGGGCATTCCTCATTAATATTCAATTCGAATACTCCGCTGTCTTCCTGAACACCTTCAGGGCAGGAGTCTTCGACAGAGATCTGCAGATTGTAAACTCCCGACGATCCGGATTGCGGTGTACCTGTGATAGTGCCAATGCCGTCCCAGTGAAGTCCGGTAGGCAGTGGAGCATTGTTCAGGTTCCAGATTAGCATTCCTTCACCGCCGCTCGCCTGGAACGTGAAGTTGTATTCCTGTCCAACAGCGGCGTCTGGAAGTGGAGATGTCGATTCAATTACCGGCGCAGCCGCGCATCCCGCGTCGGGCGCAGCAATCGATAAAGTAAAAGTGGCTGTATCGCACTGTATGCCAAGCGGGCATGAGTCGCATACACTTGCCGTAAATTCGTACTGCTGTCCATTGGTTCCACCGGTTCCGGGAGCCGGAGTTCCGGTTAATACGCCGCCCGGTGTGAGGGTGACGCCAGCGGGAAGTACTCCACTGTCAACAGCCCATGAAAGGAGGCCTTCGCCGGCCTGGGCCTGAAGTGAGAATGAATATGGAGCGCCTTCCTTACCGCCGGTGATGGACGAAGTCATGATCGCCGGAGGAGAATTACAGGTTACTTCCTGGGGATTTACATTCAGCGTGACCTCGACCGTATCGCACTGGATACCGTCGAAGCACGAGTCGCAAACCTTTATGGTCAGCTTGTATGAACCGTCAGAACCGTCAAGCGGAGTTCCCGAGAAGAGTCCGGTGGCTGGATCGAACAGAATTCCAGGAGGCAGTAATCCCTGGATTATGTTCCATGTGAGAGCTCCTTCGCCGCCAAATGCATTTGCGGTAAAGAGGTAGGTTTCTCCGACCCTGGCGTCAGGCATTCCTTCGAAGCCAATCATGGGTGGCCCGGCGCAACCCTCTACAGGTTCGCAATCGATAAAGATCGAAAAAACACCTGCTGAAGTTCTCGGTGACAGTTGATTTGAATCCGTGACCTGAGCCACGAAATGGAATTCGGTTGGTCCCACGTCGGGAGGAATGGTGCCCTTGACTCTTCCATCATGTGTGAGTTCAAGGTAGTAAGGTAACTGGGCGCCCGGAGGGAGAAGATTCCACAGGAACGGGCCTGTGCCATTCTCTACAGGGAGCTGTTTGCCGTATTCCAGACCGCAGTGTGTAGGATCCAGGGCTCCGCCGGGAACATATGGCGGCGCTTGTCCACCCGAGGACGCGGCATCATACGCCAGCGTTATGGGACCGAACTGCGCTTCCCCCATATCTCCGGTTTCGGTTGTTATTGTTATTCGCAGGAATACATTTTCATATTTCTGACCCGCGAGAAAATCGGCTATGGCGTGCCACCAGAAAATAAGGTCCGTGCCGCCTTTAGGGATAAGAATCTGTCCAATCGACCTCGGATCGACATATCCCGGCACCGAGGACGCCTTCTTGTATGGCTGGCCCTGGGCCGTAGCGTATTCTACGGTCAGAAGTACCTTGACATCCTGCTGGCTTTCGATCAGCAGGTTGACGGGTACGATCGAATTGAACTGAACATTTTTCAGTCCCTCGAATGTGATAGTCGGGGGTAACTTGATCCCATTGACCCCGCTTCCCTTACATCCAACCATTAAAGCCGTCAGAAGTGCAAAAACGGCGAGAATGGTGATTGATTTCCTCATGATCTTGAATATCGACGTGGGCATTATTCGGTCCTCCTGGTAATCTCAGGGCATGCATTTTCAAGTGCCCTGAAACAGGCAGGTATGATTTTACCTATGTATGGCAGCTTAAATCAAATCTGT
This sequence comes from bacterium, assembly GCA_036397475.1. Taxonomy (GTDB): domain Bacteria; phylum JAJVIF01; class JAJVIF01; order JAPKYR01; family JAPKYR01; genus DASWIV01. The sequence continues at coordinate 3,149 of DASWIV010000115.1, read as the reverse complement.
TTTAAATCTATTTATTAATATCGATTAAATCGGCAGGTTTGAGACACCTATATTATTTTATCATTATCCGATTCTACCCGCTACCTTGGATATTAATTCACGCATCGCATCCCGGTTCGGATCACCTTCCGGGAGTAGCTCGTACGCCGCCTGCAGCCATTCCAGCGCGCGATCAAAATCCTCCTGGTGGCTGGCTGCCAATGCCGCCTCGTAATACTGGGTACTGCTTCCGCTGTTCACCTCGAGATATTCCTTATAAAGCAGGTAACTCCGGTGATAATACCCCGCGCTTTCAATCAGCAGGTCCGAATACTCGGATGGGTCTACCACCTTCACAGTCGAGGAGTCCATCTGCATTGGGGAGGCTATTTTAATCGCTTCAATTTCCAGCCATGCAGCGAGATTGAACAGAATACTTGCCTCGTAAGCTGAAATTTCCATTGCGGATTCATCAGGGCAGATTTCTTTTGCCGCAATGATTTCGTCGAGTGCGCTTTTCCAGTCTCCATTTTCCGACATGTATACGGCGAGAGCAACATGAGATCCGGAGTTGACGGGATCGTCCGGCCCGAGTGAAATTGCAAGGTTAAATGCTTCTATCGAGAGATCGCCTTGTTGATTGTTCCTGTACGCGACACCCAGGTTATACCACGCTTCAGGCTGTTCGGGTGATATCCCGCAAGCCAGCTTGAAATATGCAGCTGCTTCATCAAAATTCCCGAAATAAGTTTCAATTTCGCCCAGGTTGGAGAGGGAAGTATAATTTTCGACATATGTTAAAAGCTCGAGATATTTTTTCCTGGCCGATGAGAAATCGCCTGTGTCGTAGTCATAATTGCCTTCTTCCAGGAGAACTGAGATTCGTTTGATGATTTCAGATTTGTCTTTGACGTCGTCCAATCCATTTATTGAAATCAGTTCATCGTTTGAAAGTGATAAGCTGCCCCCGGAGATGTATCCGAGGCTTTCGAGCATTTCAATATCTTCAGTTGGCAGATTTCCGGTTGGAAAAATATCATCCGAAATCCCATATGAATCGTACATTCCGAGCACGACATCTTCATAATACCTGTTATCCGGGGTATATATGTTCTCAGTCTCAAGCGGGTCTTTGATTAAATTGTATAATTCCGGGGTGGGAGACCAGATTAATTTATAGTCACCCATGATAGTCCCCGCCAATCCGGCCCAGCCATAATTAATCCTGGCTTCATAACTCTCGAAATAAAAAGTCCACGGACCGGAATCGTCACCGTCTTCGGTGTTAAAAATTAAAAGGTCCTGTGACGAACCGGTTGTAAATTGCCCGCCGCACCAGGAGTTGATAGTCTCATAAATATTAGAGTTTGAGACTCTTGTTGCGATCCTTCCGGCATTGGCCCGGTATTCAGGAGCAGAGATTATCAGTGGAACCTTAAGCGTTGTGTCATAACAATATATGCCGTGGAAATCTTCCCCGTGTTCGCCAAGGCCTTCGCCATGGTCGCCGGCAATAATAATCAAGGTGTTATCGTAAAGGTTGTTTGATTTCAGGAGATCTATAATCTCCCCGATTTTTTCATCAACATACGCAATCTCGCCGTAATAAGGATTTTCAGCATACTCAGATAAATAAGGTTCTTCAGGCTCGTACCTGTAATGGGAATCGTAGTAGTGCACCCATGCGAAGAATTTATCAGATTCCATTTTTTCTGAAAGATACTGGACGAGCCAGTTTTTGAAATCGTAGTTTACATTCGCGGCTTTTCTTGCGGCCCACGGTGTCTCGATCTCCGATTCCTCCACTCCTGAGAACATGTTGTCGCAGTACTTATCGAATCCCTGGTCGAGTCCGCGATCTCCGCTTAGAATAGTCGATCCGATAAACGCGGCGGTTCTGTAGCCTTTATTCTTAAGGACCTCGGCGATCGTCTGATTTTCATCAGATAAGAGGTAATGCGTGTTGTTCCTGACACCGTGTGTGAATGGGTATCGTCCCGTGAGGATCGACGAGTGTGCGGGCAGGGTCATGGGACAGGTTGTGTATGCATTTTCAAAGAGGAGACCCTGTGCAGCGATAGCGTCCAGATTCGGTGTGCTGATTTCGCTGTTTCCATAGCAGCCGAGGCTGTCAGCACGGGTGGTATCCAATGTAATCAGCAGGACATTTCCGGCTTCCGGGACAGACAGATTCTGGCAGCCGGAATTGGTTGAAAGTGTCAATAAAATCGCTAAAAATATGTAAAGCAACTGAGGTTTCACAGGAACAAAGTATAATTGATTTTTATTTATTTTAGGCTTTATAAGACAACAGTAAAAATTATACAGGAAAATTTCTTTCAAACCCGCATGGATACTGGGATTTCAGCCTCTGCGAAAGCTTTATTTCCAGGCTCTAAACTGCTATAATTAATGGTTTGCTGATGTAAAAATTCTGCCCTTTGCGGGTGGGGAGGACGAAGAGAAAAACTTGGGTAAATCAAAAGGCGAGGACCACACAGAGAACACTCCCGAAGTTCCCCCGACGGGAGGAAATGGATCCAACCAGTCGATAGTCGATGTCTCCATTTCCCAGCAGATGAAGGACGCATATATCACGTATGCGCTGTCTGTCATAAAGTCTCGAGCGTTGCCTGATATCCGGGACGGGATGAAGCCTGTCCATCGCAGGATTATCTATTCAATGCAGGAAGAGGGATACCGAAGCGACCGCCGCCGGGTGAAATCGGCTGCAGTGGTTGGGGATGTCAATAAAAAATACCATCCTCATGGCGACAGTGCGATCTACGACACGATCGTAAGGCTTGTCCAGCCTTTCTCGATGCGATATCCCCTCATCGACGGGCAGGGTAACTTCGGCTCAGTAGATGGCGATCCTGCTGCCGCTCAGAGGTACACCGAGGTTCGCCTGAGTTCACTTGCTGAAGAACTTTGCACTGACATAGATAAAAATACTGTCAACTACGCTCCCAACTACGATGAAAGCAGGGAAGAGCCGGAAGTTCTTCCGGCTAGAGTACCGGCACTACTGTTAAATGGCGCTGCGGGTATCGCGGTGGGAATGGCGACCAATATCCCGCCACACAACCTGAGCGAACTTGTCGACGCCATAATTATGCTCATTGAGAATTCGAAATGCACTATAGACGATATCATGACGGTCCTTCCAG
>DASWIV010000114.1:0-2734 GCA_036397475.1 bacterium | reverse complement strand
CAGATGCGCAAACTCAGCGAAGAAGCGCATCGGAAGTATATCGATGGCAATATGAGGATCGACCAGCGTATGGTGTACAAGATGTTGTACAGCCTGTACCTGGCGGGATGTTTCCATAAGTGTCCGGAATCCGAGGACATGGACCAGGACCAGTATAACCCGTATGTGGCGCTGGATTGTCCGCCACGGGTCTGGGAATACAAGGTGAATCTGGTGTTTCTCCGGGGGATCGTAATGGAGGACGGCCAGGTTGAACTCAAGCCTGAAGGACTCAGCTGGCTGTTCTATGAAGATCTTGATCATGTGGAAGAATGCCAGAAGATGATCAATGAGATCACGTGGCAGCCTGAGTCCGTGGATGCGTCCCGTTCATCCCATTCAATAATCGATCCACAGTCAATCTCAACAAACTAATAGAAGTAGCCATCCTGTTCAACTGGATCCGGAATCCAGGTGGAGACGATGGACGGATTGGCGCCGTTATCCGGAATGAACTTCCGCACGATCTTATCTTCCATTATTGCGAATGTATGGAGCCCTTTAAGGCTGGTGTTAACCGGATATGCGGTGATTACAAAATGCCCGGTAGATTCGTTTATGTCCCAGTCGAGTTGATACCCTGAAATAGATTTACCGCTAAAATAGTATGTACTCAGGAAGTAGTCTGAATCCGCAAAATCTCTGAATGATTGTTTGGGATAGTTGGATGAATTATCAAACCACATTTTGACCTGGAAACTTAATTGTGTCAGCAGGGACCGTATATGATCTTCTTTTCCCTTCACAGGATCAGCAAGGAGGAAAGTCAGGGCAATGCCCAGAATCGAGGCGGCGAGGACAATATACAGGAAAGTTACAATACCCGTGGTGAAACGGTCAGGCACTTCGACCTCGGATCTCAGGATGAATTCTTTCTTTTTCTTTCCGGATGAGTTAGAGCCCATCTTTTTCCCTGCGGGTTATTAAAGTGTTATTACGTAGGATCGTATTCCACTTTCACATGTTCACTGATAGTGTGATGGTCAACTGTCCCGCACTTCTCAAGATACCATCCGCGCGCGAGCAGAATTATAAGCAACGCCGCCGCTGAATGCGAGAGCCACGCCGGCAGGATATGTCCCGCTGCTGAAATTGATGGGAGTATGGATATTCCGAAGGCATGGTAAATCCAGTCGAGCGTCAATCCCATGACGATGGAGATAACCGCAATTGTTGAAAGGTAGATAGCGAGTGACCGCGACCCCATTGTTTTCGTGACGACCGCGATGGTCGCGGCATTTGTGGCAGGTCCTGCCAGAAGAAAAACGAGTGCCGCACCTGGCGAGATTCCTTTCAGGATCAGTATCGCAGCCACAGGAGTCGATGATGTCGCGCAGATGTAAATCGGGATGCCCACAACCAGCATGGCGAGCATCGCGATAATTCCGCCACCGAGGAACTGATCGAAGAAGTTATCGGGGACAAGGTAGGCGATGATTCCGGCGATGATGATTCCGATAATAAGGAATTTTCCGATATCCACAACCATGTCCGTAAACGCATAGTTCATGCTGTTTTTAAATCTGGTTTTCAGATCGGGATTGGCTTCTTGTTTTTTATCTGAGGCGCACGATCCGTTACAGCAGCAGGAATCGGCTTCAGCCTTTTCAGTTTCAATTTCAACCGGTTCGATATTGTCGCCAAACCTGTTCTCAAGCAATCCCGCGGTTACAGCGGTAAAAAATGCCGCCACGGGACGAAAAATTGTCATCAACGGATCGAGGAGGGCGTAGGAAATCGCGATTGAATCCACCCCGGTTTCAGGAGTCGAGATCAGGAATGATGATGTCGCGCCTTTACTCGCCCCCTGCCTGCGAAGTCCGATCGCGGCAGGGATCACTCCGCAGGAGCACAGGGGAATAGGGATTCCGAATAGAGCGGCTTTAATTACCGAAGCACTCCGATTTTTGCCGAGATGTTTCTGAATCAGGGAATCGGGCATGAAGACCTTGATTATCGCGGCTATGAAAAAACCAAACAGAAGAAACGGAGCCGAATCAAGGAAGATGTCCCATGTGGATTGAGAGATGCCGGTTACAATTTCAAAAAATGTATCCATTTTGCCAGTGTTATCAATATTTAATTAATGACGCTCTTCAACGTGGTCAAGCCCGAGCTCGACGAGTTTTTTCACATGTTCATCGTCGAGAGAGTAATAAACCATCTTGCCTGACTTACGGTGTTTGACAAGCCTTGCGATCCGTAACAGACGTAGCTGATGAGAAACTGCCGACTGCGACATCCCGATTAGTGCGGCGAGGTCGCATACGCATAATTCATCACCATGCGACAATGTGTGAAGAATGCGAATCCTTGTCGAGTCTCCGAGCGCCTTGAAAAGTTCAGCAAGGTCAAACAAGGTTTCCTGACCTTTCAACTTACCCCTGACAGAATCGACTTTTTCCTGGTCGACATACTCGATCTCGCATGTATCGCCGTTGAGAGTCGCATCGATGTCGTATGAATAACTGCTCATGTGTTCAATATAGCATAACATCCACCTTTCATCAATGATCTGTACTTATTTGCCTGAATCGAATCCTAATCGTATCATTGGGTATCAATCGAACTGGCTGTCCGGAAAATTATGGGTAAAGACAAAGAAATAGTTGGAGCAATACTCGCGGCGGGAAAAGGGTCGCGACTTATGCCGTTGAGTGAAGCGTATCCTAAACCGCTTTTACCGATCTGCAAT
>DASWIV010000113.1:0-11228 GCA_036397475.1 bacterium | reverse complement strand
GTCGACGATCCCGCTGTACTTGTCAGACTTGGAAATCTGAAAGCGCCATGGGTTGTCCTGAGCCTTGTCGGAGTACTGATAATCGGCGTATTGATGGCGAGAAAGGTACGGGGCGCGATCCTTATAGGAATGATCGGTACTGCGATACTCGGAACATTTATCTCAGGGGGCATGCACCAGGGCGAAGCCGATAAGCTCGTTCAGTCTCAGGGAGGGATCTTCGCGGCGCCACCGTCGATTGCCCCGACAATTTTCAAACTCGACCTCGCGTCGTTCTTCAAGAGCGGATCAAATTTCTGGGCGCTGTGGGAAATTGTATTCATCTTCCTGATCCTCGATTTGTTCGACACTATCGGAACATTGATCGGAGTAGGTCACTCAGCAGGCCTTTTGACAGAGGATGGAAAACTTCCAAGGGCTGGAAAAGCACTGATATCAGATGCGATTGGGACTGTGACAGGAGCAGCGCTCGGAACATCGACAGTCACAAGTTACATTGAATCATCGACAGGTGTCGCTGCGGGGGGACGTACCGGTCTCGCTAACATTGTTACAGGCTGCCTTTTCCTCCTCGCGATATTTTTCGAGCCATTGATAAAAATGGTAGGGGGCGGATATAACATCGCATTGGAAGGCGACCCGGTTATGAAATACCCGATCATCGCCGGACCGCTGATCATTGTTGGAAGCCTTATGATGAAAGGGCTGAGGGATGTAGACTGGGACGATCACTCGATCGCGATATCAGCATTTATCACTGTGATAATTATGCCGCTGACTTTTTCGATCTCTACAGGCATCTCGTTCGGATTCATCACGTACACACTTATCAATTTACTTTCGGGCAAGGGCAAAGATGTCCACTGGCTGATGTACGTGATATCGGTTGTATTCTTGTTCAGGTATATCTGGGTTGGCTGATATCCAGAAATCTGCCCCCAGGCTCAGGCGTAAGCCTGGCGCTAATGTTTAAGTTATCCCTGATGTGATTTGGGATTAGCACCACGCTGACGCATGGGCCTGGGTGCCACATTTCATTTCCTCCAGAGCCCGACCATAATGGATGGCTACAGGGAACTGACTCGGAGTACTCATTTACAATCGTGCCTTGGATAATACTCAAAAATGCAAGACGGAGATACGCTGTCCCGGGAAGAGGCACGGATATGATTTCGATAGAAATATTTATTAATCGCATGAGCGTATCCGATTAATGTTCTCTAGCGAATTTTTTCACTATATAGAGTAGATATCTGAATATTCAAATATTGCCACTGGTTAAACAATGGGAATTACTTGCCTTTAGCTAAATATTAGTGCTAGAATACCCGTTACAGAATTATCGAAAGAAATTACTTGTGACCTCTTTCACATACTGTTAAAAAAGTGTATATTACTCAGCGGGGGGACGTCGATTTCCAAGTGAAGGCGGTCCAGCTATCCGAAAGGACCTGCTGAATGCGTAACGACAAAGAGGAACCTGACGAAGTCGTCATTATGGGGGGCGAACGCCCCCTTAGCGATTCGAACCTTCAACAAACCCGTCCCGGCATCCCGGTCGGTACCCCAGCTCAGCATATTTACACGCATACGGCACACGTACTTAAATCCCCGCAAACAGTAGTAGCCGCGTATTCAAAAATTAATTTTCCCGATCAGCTTCTCAGGCGTGTTGTCGGATTCCTTGGTAATTTTGGTAGCGGCAAAACTGAGGTAGCTGTCAATTTCGCGATGCAGTTGGGGCTGGCGTCGCAAGATCCTGACAATCAATATTCCGGCCCGGTTAAAATTGTCGACCTCGACATCGTCAACATGTATTTCCGGTCCCGCGAAGCTGTTATCCCGCTCGAATACGCGGGAGTGGACGTCATTAATCCGTCGGGCGACCAGTTCTGGGCAGATCTCCCGATCATTCTTCCAGAAGTCCGTGGCGCTATAATGCAGCAGTCTGGCTCATTAATACTGGATGTAGGCGGGGACGATCTCGGCGCAAAGGTTCTTAGTCATATTGTGGCTGATATCCAAAGAACAGATCACGCGCTTTTGATGGTAGTTAACGCGAAAAGGCCGTTTACGTCCGATCTCGATGGCGCACGCAAGGTTTTTAAGGAACTCGAATTTTCTTCGGGACTTAAAATCACAGGTCTCGTCTCAAACACTCACCTGATGCAGCATACCGATGAAGAGATCATCCGCGAAGGATATGAATTTGCCAAGAGGATGTCCGCGGCCGCCGGTGTACCGCTTTTGATGGTAGCGATGGAATCCCGGTATATCGAAAAGTTCTCAGAAACCGATCTTGACGTTCCCATACTTCCGCTCTACCGGTTCATGCTCCCGCCGTGGGGAGAAACAAAAGAGTAATATTTAAATTTGAGGTTGATCCCGATGCCCATGATAAAAGTTTACAAGGATCAATGTAAGGGATGTGAGTTGTGTGTCCATGCATGTCCGCAGCAGATCCTTGGCATGACGGATGAATTGAACGCGAAGGGATATTTCTACGCGCAGATGGTCGATCCCGGACGATGCATCGGATGCGCGATCTGCGGCGTGATTTGTCCGGACTGGGCTATCGAAGTCGGGGTGCAGGGAACCCGCTACGTGTTGTTCGAATATTAAGCGGAGGAAATGATATGGCTCGTGTATTAATGAAAGGAAATGAAGCTATTGCGGAAGCGTCCATACGTGCCGGATGCCGCCATTTTTTCGGATATCCGATTACTCCGCAGAGCGAAATCCCCGAGTATCTCGCGAAAAGATATGTTGAATGCGGGGGGACGTACGTACAGGCTGAGAGCGAAGTCGCGGCGTCGAATATGATCTACGGGGCAGCATCGACCGGAACCCGCGTATTCACGTCGAGCTCATCGCCTGGAATCAGCCTTATGAGCGAAGCGATCAGTTATATCGCCGCGAGTGAGCTTCCGGTTGTACTTGTAAATATCGTGCGTGCAGGTCCCGGACTTGGCGGGATTCTTCCGAGCCAGGGCGATTACTGGCAGGCGACACGTGGAATGGGCCATGGCGATTTTCGAATACTCGCGCTGGCACCGTCGAGTGTACAGGAAGCTGCCGACCTGGTAGTCGAGGCATTTGATCTCGCGGACAAGTACACGAATCCCGTGATGGTTATCGGCGACGGAATTATCGGCCAGATGATGGAACCGGTTGAATTTAAGGCGGAAAGAGATCCATCGACTTTGCCAAAACACGAATGGGCATTAACGGGTGCAAGGAATCGTGAGCCAAATATAGTTACGAGTTTGTACCTCGATCCACATGAGCTGGAAGCGATGAACCAGCGCCTTTATGTGAAATATCAGCAGATGGAGCGGGAAGAAAAGCGCTGGGAAGATTATAAGATTAAAGATGGGATGCAGTTGTGCGTGTTCGCGTGGGGGACTGTCGCGAGAATCTGCAAAACCGCGATCGATGAATTGAACAATGAAGGTTACACGATAGGACTTGTCCGCCCTATTTCACTTTATCCGTTCCCCATGGAAGCTGTCAAAGCCGCAGCGGACAAAGCGGAAAAACTGATGAGCGTTGAATTATCGACAGGTCAGATGATAGATGACGTTAAACTCGCAACCGGTAGGGACTGCGCGTTCTATGGCCGCCAGGGTGGAATTGTCCCTGGTCCCGATGAAGTGAAAAAAGAGATGGTCAAAGTTATCGAGGGCGAGAGGAGCTGAATATGACAGTACAGACAATATTCTCAAGGCCGGATTCACTGCGTGAATGCTCGACACATTACTGTCCGGGATGCACACATGGCATATCGCACAGACTTGTCGCCGAAACTCTTGACGAACTGAATCTGCGGGAAAGAGCGATCGGAGTCGCGCCGGTAGGATGTTCAGTTCTTGCGTATAAATACTTCAATTGCGACTTCGCCGAAGCCGCACACGGACGTGCTCCCGCGATGGCTACCGGAATGAAACGCTGCAAACCGGACAATATTGTTTTTACCTACCAGGGCGATGGAGACCTTGCAAGTATTGGCATGGCGGAAATTATTCACTCGGCAAATCGTGGAGAAAAAATCACTGTCATATTTATAAATAACGCGATCTATGGAATGACTGGCGGACAGATGGCGCCGACAACACTTCCCGGCCAGGTAACGTCAACGTGTCCGTTCGGACGGGATGTCAACCAGGCAGGATATCCGATCCGGGTAGCAGAATTGCTATCTACACTCGCGACACCCTCGTTCATTGCACGAGGACGTCTCGATAACCCGATGGGTGTCGCGTCTGCCAAGAAACTTATCAGGCAGGCATTCCAGTACCAGGTCGAGGGCAGGTGTTTTTCACTTATCGAACTGGTCAGTACATGCCCGACGAACTGGGGAATCTCTCCACAGAAAGCTCTGGACTGGTCCCGGACCGATATGCTCCCATTTTTCAAGACAGGAGTATTCAAATCGCCCGACGATGACCTCCCAGCATTCAAATCGCCGGAATTCGCGGGGGTGAAATAATGCATATTCAAGTGGTGATGGCAGGATTCGGCGGGCAGGGCCTGATGCTCATCGGAAAACTACTCGCTGAGGCAAGTATGGAAGAAGGTAAGGAAGTAAGCTGGCTTCCAAGCTACGGTCCTGAGATGCGAGGGGGGACCGCAAACTGCACGGTTGTGGTCAGCGACGAACCGGTTGCGTCGCCGGTTATCAATAATCCGGACGCCTTGGTCGCGATGAATCTTCCGTCGCTTGATAAATTCTCCCCGATGATAAAGCCCGGAGGTTTGATCGTTATTAATTCGAGTTTGATACCCAAAAAATCCGGACGGGATGATGTCAGGGAATTAATGGTTGAGGGTACAGATATCGCAAATGAACTTGGAACGAGTAAAGCCGCGAATATGGTAATGCTGGGTGCGTTTGTAGGAGCGTCAGGAATCTGCAGGCTTGAAACGATCGACGGGTGGATGTCTCACCAGTTTAAAACGAAAACTGAAGTTGTCGAATTGAACCGTAAAGCGCTTCAGAAAGGGCTTGAAATTGGAAAAGCTATTGAGGTGAAAGCATGACCATCACCGCTGAAGATATACGTCCGAAAGTAGACGAGATTTGCGGGAGGTACCCATCGGAGGAAGCCAGCCTGATAGAAGTTCTCCACGATATATCCGAAGAATTCAGATGGCTTCCGGGGGATGCGCTGAAGAGGGCGAGTGAAAATCTCGAAATTCCCATTGCAAGAGTCTACGCGGTCGCGACTTTTTACAAGGGATTCAGCCTTACGCCTCGCGGTGAGAAAGTCGTAAAGGTCTGCAAGGGGACAGCGTGCCATGTAAGAGGGGCTGATCGGTGTATAGAGGAATTTGAGCGGCTCCTGGAAATCGAAATGGGCGAGACGACTGAAGATATGAAGTATACGATTGAGATAGTGAATTGTGTTGGAGCCTGTGCCGCGGCACCTGTAATTGTGGTGAACGATAAATATTACAAGAATTCAAGCGCACATACGGTGCACGATATACTCGACAATCCCGAGTTATCCGCAGAGCGGGCAGCGCCGAAGTCCGGGGGTGATACATGATGCGAATTGATTCGTCACAAGCCCTCGATAAAAAACGCGAGGAAATTATCGCGGTTCAGAAAAAAATAAAGAACAAAGTCCTGATATGCGGTGGGACAGGATGTATCGCAGCCGGCGCGGAAGATGTTGTCGAGGAATTCAAAAAGCAGCTTGCGGATCATAAAATCGACGCCGAAGTTGAATTCAAGATTAAGACTACAGGCTGTCACGGATTCTGTGAGCATGGTCCCCTTGTAAGCCTCGAACCGAGAGGCATCTTCTACGAAAGGGTAAAACCCGGACGCGTAAAGGAAATTGTCGAAAAGACATTCCAGAACGATGAAGTAGTTAAGGCAATTATTTATAAGGATCCCAACACAAAAAAATATGTCGAGCAGTACGGCGAGATCCCGTTTTACAAGCACCAGACAAGGATAGCGCTACGGAATATAGGGCATATCGATCCAGAGTCGATTGACGATTATATTGCTCACGGCGGATTTGTCGGACTTCAGAAAGCATTGTCATTGAAGCCGGATGAGATTATCGATGAAGTTGAGAAGAGTGGACTGAGGGGACGTGGAGGGGGAGGATTTTCAACCGCCAGAAAATGGAAAAGCGCATTGAAGCACAGGACAGATAAGTTGTACGTTCTGTGTAATGGAGATGAGGGCGATCCCGGAGCGTTCATGGATCGCTCGATAATGGAAGGCGACCCGTTCGATGTGCTTGAAGGTATGATTATAGGCGCGTACGCGCTTGGATCGGACGAAGGTTACATTTACGTCAGGCAGGAATACCCGCTTGCGGTCAAGCGACTTAGAATCGCGATAAAAGCCTGCCAGGACGCCGGACTGCTTGGTGAAAATATCCTCGGGACAGGATTCAATTTCGATATTAAGATTTCACGTGGTGGCGGAGCGTTTGTCTGCGGAGAATCGTCGGCGCTAATGCTGTCTATCGCCGGAAAGGTCGGAGAGCCAAGACAGAAATATATCCGCTCCACTGAAAAAGGACTCTACGATAAACCGACGGTTTTGAATAATGTAGAGACGTGGGTGAATGTCCCAATCATCGTTGAAAAAGGCGGCGACTGGTTCGCGCAGTACGGGACGGAAAAATCCAAAGGAACAAAAGCGTTCGCGCTTGTCGGACGTGTGAAAAATACGGGACTGGTTGAAGTCCCGATGGGTATCACACTACGCGATCTGGTTTTTGAGATCGGTGGCGGAATTCCCAAGAAAGAACGAGATTTCAAAGCGGTTCAGACCGGAGGACCGTCGGGGGGATGTATCCCGGCTGACCTTCTCGATCTGCCTGTCGATTTCGACGAATTGGCCGCAGCCGGAAGCATGATGGGTTCAGGCGGAATGGTCGTGATGGACTCCAGGACCTGCATGGTGGATGTCGCAAGATATTTCACGAATTTCCTGTACGAAGAATCCTGCGGAAAGTGTGTACCGTGCCGCGACGGGTTATTCCAGCTCAGGTCAATGCTGGATAAGATCATCGCCGGAAAGGGATCTATAGACGATCTGGCTAGAATAGAGACGCTCGCTTCCGATATTGCCTATGGAAGTATCTGCGGTCTGGGTACGTCGGCTCCGAATCCTGTCTTATCAACACTAAAATATTTCAGGGAAGAATATCTCGAGCACATAGACAAAAAATGGTGCAGGGCAGGGGTGTGCAAGGAATTGACGACACTGTGGATCGATGAAACCTGCATCGGATGTTTGAAGTGCATCCCTGTCTGCCCGACAGCTGCAATAACCGGCGAGTTAAAGCAGCAGCATGTATTGAATCCCGCCCAGTGCGACGTGTGTACGTCGTGTGTAGAGATCTGTCCGGTGGACTGCATCGTACCCACTCCACTTAAAAAGAAGGAGGAGGTGACGGTGTGATGTTGACGATAACTATAGATGGAAGACGAATAAAATGTGAAGAGGGTGAATTTCTGCTCGGAGTCTGCCAGCGAAACGGACTCGAAGTCCCGACACTTTGTCATCATGAAGCTGTCGAACCTGTCGGAGCATGCAGACTGTGCATGGTCGAGATTTCCCACCCGAAATGGGAAGGCTGGACAGACAATGTGGTTTCGTGTGTTTATCCGGTGAGGGACGACGGGCTGGTTGTTAAAACGGATACCCCGCGAGTCCGGCAATTCAGGGCGTCGGTTCTGGATTTATTGATCGCGCGATGCCCCGGTTCGCCGGAACTGCGGGAACTTGGCAAGGAGTACGGATTAGTCGAGACGAATTATATCGAGCGGGAAGATTCGAATAATTGCATCCTCTGCGGACTTTGCGCGAGAGTATGCGATGAAGTTATCGGAGTGAACGCGATATCGACAGCAGGTCGCGGTTATATGAAAGACATTATGATGCCGCTCGACGAACCTCCACCTGACTGTATCGGATGCGGGGCATGCGCGTTTGTGTGTCCGACAAATGTGATCGATGTTGTCCAGGCGCCGAATCATCGCATTATCTGGGAGAAGACGTTCGACATGAAAGTCTGCCCGGAATGCGGGAGCGCTAACATCACGCTCGACCAGGCGAATTACATGATAAAAACCAAGGACCTTCCGGCGGACTATTACGATTTATGCGATGAGTGCAAGCGGAAGAAAATCTCGGTCACTCAGAAAAATCTCGCGCAATACAGCCAGCAGCTTCTTGACGAGATCCGCGAGGGGGTGAAGTCGAATGAAACAACTGGTCATTAACCCGTCGCTTTGTACGAACTGCCACATTTGCGAGCTCGCGTGCGCCATGAAGCACTCGCAGACTTTCGACTTAGCCTATTCACGTGTCAGGACGATTCACGACAATGTGACCGGGATTACAGTTCCGCAGATCTGTTTCCAGTGCATCGACGCCGCGTGCATGAAATCATGTCCAGCCGATGCATTTTATGTCGACCCAGAGATTGGCGCTGTAAGAATTAATTACAACCGGTGTGTCGGTTGCATGGATTGTGTCGCGGGATGCCCGTTCGGGGATATGTTCACTGAACCGAAAAACCTTGGCGCGGTATTCAAGTGTGATTTATGCGAGGGCGACCCGGTATGCGCGAGATTCTGTCCGGAAGGCGCGCTTCTTTATAAAGAGATGGAGCCATTGTCCGGAAAGCTTGAAATGGCGTTAGACGAATCCTAAGCCCAGGTGTAAACCTGGCGCTAATGCTATCTCCAATCCATATGGTACGTAAGCCCAGGTGTAAACCTGGCGCTAATCTGGATACCTTCATCATTCCTTATTTCTTATTTGTTGAAATTGACCATTAGCACCAATCTTACGGGGATGTTGAAAAAGTCTGAATTATTTTCGTATGAACGGGTGCCGCCGACAACCTCAAGTGAGTAAGGAGATTAAGCAGCGAGATCTGACACCGGGTTGTCGGCGGAACCCGTACTTCAAATCAAAGGCTTTTTCAACATCCCCTTACGATTGGGCCTTAGTTCTCACATTAAAAAATAGGCATGCAAAAATGCACAAGTGTCTACTCATGCATCGCGAATATTCTATTCCGGGAAAATTAAACCTGTGGATTAGGACTGGCTTTTTTCAATTCTGTGGATCGTCTTACCACTGAAAGAATCCACGGTCCGAGGAACAGGAAGAACAGTGAAGTTCCGATCCAGTGTCCCCATGTCGGGATAATTCCCCTGAATTCAAGCAGGAGCGGGAAGATGATAAGCACTATTAAGGCTATCCAGATGGATGCCGCTGCCCTTACCATGTATTTTCTCTCTTCCGGCGTTTTTGTATTTTTAATGGCGGCGTATGTGCCAAGAACTCCTCCGGCTATTCCCAATATGGTTCCCATAATTCCACCGGCGAGCGCTATCTTGATTCCTTCCATTGATATCCTCCTCTGAAGGTATAATTTAATATCGTTATCTCAGGAGGGAATCGTTTAATACGATTAAAAGTTGACGCCTGAATTCATCCTGCCGGTGATAATTGCAATGCCCGCCGCCATCCACAATGGATTTTGCCACATCCACTCCTGCATCCCGGGCCGCTATATAAAGGTAGTCGGTGTTGTCCGGGGATATCCGGGTGTCGTCCGACCCATGGGTTAACAGTACGGGGCATCTTACCTGGACTATCGACTCGATAGGATCGGGGAAATTAGAATATTCCCCAATAAAAAAGGGCTGGTAAATCCTGAATACACCCAGAACCAGTGGATGAAATATTTCCGGAACCTTAACGGGCGCTTTTTCATAAGTCAGATCGTTCTTAGCCTGTTCGGAAATGCGGGAGTAAGACGAATCCGCGATTAAGCAACCCAGATTTTCATCACGCGCTGCAGCGTGGATAGCTGCCGCGGCGCCCATGGACGCCCCGAATATTCCGATACGGCTGTCGTCGATCCCATCCTGCTCCCGTAGCCAGTCTATGCATGCGAGAGCATCGACAGATTCAGCGCGTCCATATGTAGTGTAAGGAATTGGATTTTCCCCGTGTCCTCTCTGATCGGGAAGAATGACAGCGTAGCCGTTGTCCATAAGGAATCTGGCGAGCTCAGCCAGTTGTTCACGGGTTCCGCCTAGCCCATGGAGTAGTATTACCGCAGCTCCATTTTCACCCGGATTGTACCAGGCGGGCACCAGGTATCCTTCCGAAGACGGACAATTCACCTCGTAGGCGTTGACACTGAGCGCCCGTCCCGGAGTCGAGGTAATTTTTCTGGCAGACTGCGGAATATAAAATGCCCGCCGGCACAGGCTGTAACCTGCATTCCAGATAAATCCAGCAACGGCGATGGCGGCGATGTAGATTATCCATCGCTTCTTGATCCTGTTTTCTTCGGATAATTTATTCATTGAGGAGAGTGGCTGGCTACGCCAACTCAAAATGCGATTTCACCCTGGAAATAACCCGCTGCCCGATTTGGCGAAGGATTATCTTATTAGCAAGACCCCCGCCAGAGCCTTCGAGATTCAATTCGACCCGTGAACTGTCGCCATCGTCGATAACCCTCCATTCAGCTGCAAGCTCTCCGGTGTCCCACAGGATCTTCATTACGACACCGGATTTCGGGCGTGTCCGGTATAGTTCGATCTTACAGTCACTGCGGATATTACCGACCGTGAAATAGCCATTCAGGTCGACAATCTCATCCCCGGCATTATCGAGGTCCTTTACTGTGATCAGGTCCCAGCATTTCATCTGGTCCCTCAGGCACGAAAGGAACGAGTAGATCACGTCGGTGGATCGGTTGATTTTCACACTTTCCTGAGTGAACACGCCATTAATTATATGGATTTATTGGGCGAAGGCAAAAATTAGTCTTGCCCCGATACATATGTTACGTTAGACTAGCGCCGGCTTTACGAGCCTTAATTAAATCTTAAATTTATTAAAATCCTGGAGGAGACTTAGATGGAGTGTAGAAACGCGGAAGATGTCCTGAAAGTCGTAAATGAACAGAATGTGGCGTATGTCCAGTTCTGGTTCACCGACATCCTGGGCATCCTCAAAAGTTTCACCATCACACCGTCCGAACTTGATGAGGGTCTTTCAGAGGGTATGGGGTTTGATGGTTCCTCGATCGAGGGATTCGCGAGAATCGAAGAGAGCGACCTGATCGCTCGTCCCGATCCAACAACTTTCCAAATCGTTCCGTGGGCGAATGGCGACAGGCCTGTCGCCAGAATGTTCTGCGACATTCTCAAGCCGGACACGA
>DASWIV010000112.1:0-25056 GCA_036397475.1 bacterium | reverse complement strand
AACATTGCTCACCGCGTGCACCATCTTCGCCCCGTCCCTCGGAATTCCACCATGCTCGTACTGCTTCCCGACAATAAATCCCGTTATGTTCTGCAGAAACACCAGCGGAATTTTCCTCATCCCGCACAGCGACACAAAATGCGCGCCCTTCCTCGCGGTCTCCGGAAACAGCACGCCATTGTTCGCGACAATCCCCACAGGCATCCCCATTATCCGCGCGAACCCCGTTACAATCGTCGGCGCGTATGGCTCCTTGAATTCCTGGAACTTGCTCCCATCCACAATCCTCGCGATAACTTCCCTGATATCGTATGGCTTCGTCGTCGTCTTCGGAATAATTCCATAAAGCTCCTCAGGATCGTAATGCGGATCCTCAGGCTCCTGGACATCCAGCTCGAATTTTTTATTCCTGTCGAGAGTCTCGACAATATTCCTCGTTATCTGTATCGCATGTTCATCGTTATTAGCATAATGGTCGCTTACCCCCGAGATCCGACAATGAACATCCGCTCCACCAAGTTCCTCCGCGGTGACTTTTTCACCAGTCGCGGCTTCAACAAGTGGAGGTCCTCCAATAAAAATCGTCCCCTGCTTTTTCACCTGCACGACCTCATCGCTCATCGCGGGCACATACGCGCCTCCCGCCGTACACGAACCCATAACAACAGCGATCTGTGGAATCCCCTCGCGGCTCATCCTCGCCTGGTTATAGAAAATCCGTCCGAAATGTTCCTTGTCCGGAAACGTCCCGATCTGCAGCGGAAGAAAAATCCCGCCGGAATCGACAAGGTAAATGCACGGAAGCCGATTCTCCATCGCGACTTCCTGCGCGCGAATATGTTTTTTTATCGTCATCGGGAAATACGTCCCGCCCTTGACCGTAGCGTCATTCGCGACAATCATGCACTCACGTCCGTGTATCCTCCCGATACCCGTAATCACGCCCGCGCCCGGACACTGGTTTTCGTACTGTTCCCACGCGGCCAGTGTCGAAAGCTCCAGAAACGGGGTGTTCCTGTCCAGAAGCGATTTCACTCTTTCCCTCGGAAGCATCTTTCCTCTTTCGATATGCCTCTGACGGTGGTGTTCGGGTCCGCCCTTTTTGGCTTCTTCCAGGCGTTCCTTCAATTCGCTCAGAAGCTTCTTGTTATGCTCCGAGTTTTCCCTGAAGTCGGTCGAGTTTGTCTGGATTTTAGATTCTATTCTGAACATGGATAATTCCTTTTTTTTTGTAGCATTGACAAACTTGTTAGTCAGTGATACCCAGGTCTTTAATTGTAATTACACATACAACCTGCACTTCGGTTGTATATGCTACGATGAACCATCCCCCTACTTTAGGATTATAGGTGGGACAGCATCCGATATTCAAATTCAAAAAAACCCTCCCATCTAAGGGAGGGTGTTATTTCATATCTTAGCGCTTTGGCGTCTTTGCGTGAGATTGTTATACCTTGATAACCTTGTATCCGTATCCCAGAACGCCTGACGATCCTACACTCTGAATCAACCGGAACTCAATCCTGACTTTCATTCCGATCTCCAGCTCATCGAAATCGACATCCGCTATCTGCGCCGTGATCCTTGCGCCCGGTGCTAATTCGATTATTCCGATCGCGAATGGCTTCTGGTCGATGAACTGGCTGGACGGCGTGTGAATGATCGTATACGTCAGCAACTCGCCATGATCCGGAAGCGCCTTGATCGTGATATCGCAGTCGCCGCCTTTTTCACACTTGCATCTCAGCCGCGGCGGAAAATACCACTTGCCGCACTTTGAGCAGCTACCGGCTTCTAGCCTGTACCTCTGCGGAATATATCTCGCGTACCTTGCTGGTGTGATACTTGTGAAACTCATGATACCGCCTCCAGGATCGTGCAGACTGTGCTTCCGCCGGATCCGCCCATGTTCTGGGCAAGCGCGACTTTCGCGCCTTCGACCTGGCGCTCTCCCGCGTCCCCTCTCAACTGTTCCACAAGCGCGAATATCTGCGCGACACCTGTCGCTCCGACAGGATGTCCCTTGCTCTTAAGTCCACCCGACGTGTTGATCGGAATTCGTCCGCCAATATTTGTCTCTCCGGCCTCGACCGCGGGACCGCTCTTTCCTCTCTCGACAAAACCAAGTTCTTCCATTACCACTAATTCTGCGATCGTGAAACAGTCGTGTACTTCGCATAAATCTATGTCATCAGGACCTTTACCGGCCATCTTGTACGCCTTCTCAGCGGCGTAGCGTGTAGCCTCAATTTCAGTTAAATCGCGGGAATGCAGCGCTATTGACGCTGTCGCCTGGCCGGTACCGATAATTTTTATTATCGGCTTGCCAAGTGCTTTCGCCTTCTCGACCGTTGTGAGAATGACTGCGGCAGCGCCATCTGTGATCGGTGAGCAGTCGAACAAATTCAACGGCTCCGCGACCTTCGCCGACTTCAATACATCCTCAACCGATATTTTTACATGATACTGGGCGTGTGGATTTGAAAATCCGTTCGCGTGATTCTTCACAGCTACCTGCGCAAAGTGTTCTCTCTTCGTTCCATATTTATGCATGTGAGCGCGAGCCATCATCGCGTACAGCCCCGGGAACGTGACGCCGTTATAGCATTCCCATTCCTGGTCGGCTGCTGTCGCGAGTGAAAACGTCGCTCCGTCGCCCGACACATCTGTCATTTTCTCGACTCCGCCGGCGAGAACTATATCGCTCATTCCGCTCGCGACTTCGATAAATGCCTGGCGGACAGCACATCCTCCCGACGCGCACGCCGATTCGACACGTGTCGCTGGAACAGGCGTCACACCAAGGTAATCAGCCATAAGGCTGCCTATATGTTCCTGTGCGTTGAAAAGTCCCGACGTCATGCAGCCGATGTACATCGAATCGATGTGATCGACCCCGGCGTCGTCAATCGCGGCTCCGGCAGACTCCACAAATACATCGCGGAGGTCTTTGTCCCAAAGCTCGCCCCATTTGTTCATGCCAATTCCGACTATTGCTACTTCTCTCATGGGTATTAACCTCCGTTAATGGTTCCTGATAATCTTTCCTCTGAATTTGACGTAGGTGCCATAGTCCAGATAAATTCGACCAGTCTCGAGCATCGGTCTTGTCTGCTCGGTAATATTTTGTACTTCTGTAATTCTGTCTTTTACGGTTAGGAGGAATCCATCCGACCCGGCTCCGGATCCGTAACTTACCATCATGATCCTGTCGCCCGGTTTCGCGACATCAAGTACCGCTGTCAATCCTAATGGACTCGATCCTGAATAGGTGTTTCCAAGAAGATTGATAAGCCAGCCCTGCTCGATCTTCTCTCTCGGGAATCCGAGCATTTTTCCGGCTCTCAGGGGGAACTTTCCGTTAGGCTGATGCGCGACAAACCACTGGATATTTTCGGGCTTCTCTCCCGACGTCTCCAGCAGCCTTTCGCCGCATCCGACCACATGTCTGAAATACGCCGGTTCTCCGGTATATCTCGCGGCATGCTGCGGGTAATTTTCATGCTCCCTGCGCCAGAAGTCCGGCGTGTCATGCATGAAAGAATATGTGTGCGTGATCTCGGCGACAAGGTTTTCGGCTCCCATGATGTATGCCGCGGCTCCGGCCGACGCCGATATTTCGAGCGCGTCGCCCGGCGCTCCCTGGGATGTGTCCGCTCCTATCGCAAGTCCGTACTTTACCGTTCCCGCCATTACCTGCGAGTACGTCACGAACATCGCTTCGCTGCCTGCCTTGCACGCGAATTCAAAATCCGCGCAATGGCACTCGGGCGTCGCGCCAATAGCTTCGGCTACAACTGTTCCCGACGGCTTTACTGCGTAGGGATGGGATTCGGATCCGATATATACCGATCCGATCTCCACTGGATTAATTCCTGCGCGTTTGATCGCCCTCTTTGCCGCTTCGACTGATAGAGTGATAGTGTCTTCGTCTGGTCCCGGTACGCTTTTTTCCTCGATCATGAGACCCTTTTTGTAGCCCTCAGCGTCCGCTCCCCAGACCTTTGCTATCTCCTCTACTTTTATGCGTCGTTTCGGCAAATGAGCGCCATATCCTACAATGCCAACTTCCGTCATGGCACCCTCGCTTTCTTTGACTCATCCCGCGTTAACACAGGATGGAAAAATTTTCATGGATTTATTCAGCCCGGATATTTACCCGGAAAAATATTCTATCGAATTACTCGCGATCGTGCCGAGGGTATCCCTCTTTCTTAAGGGACCTCGCTATAACCAGCTTATGTATTTCGTTAGTGCCTTCGCCGATTTCCATCAGCTTGGCATCACGATACATTCTCTCTACCGGAAACTCCCGTATATATCCGTATCCACCGTGGATCTGTACGGCTATATTACAGACTTCACGGCATGTTACTCCAGCATAATATTTTGCGAACGCCGCTTCCCTGTGGAAATTGTCACCATTGGTATAAAGCCGTGCCGCGTGATATACGAGGTGGCGCGCGGCTTCCAGTTTGGTGGCTGCGTCAGCGAGCTGGAATTGTACTCCCTGGAAATCGAAAATCGGCTTGTCGAACTGCTGGCGGGCCTTCGAATACTTCAATGCCTCGTCGAATGCTCCCTGGGCAACTCCAAGCGCGAGAGCCCCGATACTTATGCGCCCACCATCTAACGTCTTCATGAAAACTTTGAATCCCTCGTTTTCTTCGCCGAGAAGATTTTTCGCCGGTATTCTGCAGTCTTCGAAAACCAGCTCGCATGTTGATGATCCTCTCAGGCCCATCTTGTTTTCTTTCTTCCCGACCCTGAAACCCTGAGTGTCCCGCTCCACAATGAATGCTGATATCCCGCGTGTTTTCTTCGGTGGATCGGTGCTTATCGCGACTATGAATGTCCCTGCGTCTTCGGCATTTGTTATGAAATTTTTTGTGCCGTTAACTATATAGTGATCCCCGTCTCTAACCCCGACAGTTTTCGTCCCGCCTGCATCCGATCCCGCGTTTGGTTCTGTAAGTCCGAACGCACCGAGATATTTTCCTTCCGCAAGTGGTGGAACATATTTTTCTTTCTGCTCGTCGGTGCCATGTCCGAAAATCGGGTATGTACCCAGTGATATATGTGCCGCTAATGTGATTCCCGTCGATCCACAGATTCTTGAAATTTCCTCTACCGCGATAATGTAACTGAGCGGATCCATTCCCGCGCCCCCGTACTCCTCGGGCCACATGATCCCCCATAACCCGAGCTCGGCCATCATCGGGATCAATTCCGTGTCGAATTTATTCTCCTGGTCCATCGTCTCCGCACGTTTGGGAAGTTCCTTACGTGCGAAATCCCGGACCATCTCGCGCACCATTTTATTTTCAGAGGAAATTTCCACTAATATCGCTCCGTTCCGAGCCTGCTATACAAGATTGCTGGAAGTTCGGAAAAACTTTTTTGACTGTCAAAATATGATCAATCCGAAAATTAAAGTAACACACCGTAAACCCTTTATAATAGCGGTTTCGGAGTATAGCAGACTGCGTTATCGGCTGTCAAAGCGGCATGTTACCATTTTCACATGTCTTGTGCCTAGTGGTTCAAAACACCTGATTCATAGTTTTTTTCAATTTATTTCTTCCAATATACTGGTATCAATATATTCAACTTTTTTCTGATTGACCACACCTGCAATTTGATATATTCTGAATGGGCGGATGTCCAGTCCCTTTAAGGGGACTTCGAGGAGGAATCCGATGTCCAGGATTATCACACCCAGGGTATTAACCCTTTCCATTTTCATTATATTATTAACCGGATGCGGTGGCGGCTCACCGGTATCAAACGATATCACCGCGAATCTGTCCCCGCGCGAGGTTCTTGACTCGTTTGCCGACGCCTGCATCGCCGGGGATGTAGACTCCGCCTGTGACCTGATGCTGTATCCTGACCGGTGGCGCGCTACCATGGAAAAAGCCCATGACGCGCTTCCAATTTTCGGCCATTCGTTGCGTGATGCCGAGGAACGAACCCGTGGGAGAAATGTATACAGGTTCAGATACCGCCTGCGACATCCCGACGACCCTCAGCACCGCGAAATGATAAATGTAATTTACGTGCGCCGGGTCCGTGACCTCAGGGGAAATTTATCGCGGTGGGGAATCGATTTCATCGATCCTGGCGAAGGACGGGGCCACGGAAGCCATCGCGCTTCCCAGGCCGCTGACCGATCCGGCCAATTCGGAACTATGTACACCCATGCGAGTATTCTCTCGAAGGCAATTATCGATTACTACGTGGAAATGTATCCCGAAGATGAAGAATTTACAGGTGAGCTCGGATACTTCAATTCCGATAATCACTGGTACGACGTGCTCGTTTCACATCCCGGTCCGATCGATACAATTCTCTTCTTTGATTATGATAATTACGAGAACATGCCCCCCGACGCTGTCCTTGTAAAAAATACCGCGACAGCCTTATTGCAGGCGGGGTCAGCCGATGAAGACGTTTTTGTCGGTGAATACAATGGTGACGGGTCAGTCAATTACACACGCAGGATCGATGTCGAGCGTGATGAAGACGGTTTCCATTTTATCTCATACAATAATTTCGGTGATGACGACGACACCTTCTTCAAGGGATTCGCGCACTTCCTCACTCCCGCCACTCAGGACATCTGGGAAACCGATTTTGTTGAATTCAACGACCTCGACGTTATCGGCGGAGTAGGGGACGCTGCTGTAAGCGCTGTTGACTGGTCGCTCGGATACGGAGTCCTTGGTCCTTATGATATTTTCGGACTGTTCGACCTGCGTATGAGCCGAAACAGGAAAACATTCCCGGAAGCGGTAAATCTTTATGATTACTCACAGGCTGCCCTCTACGGAATGCCGCCCGCTGAGCGTCTTGCAAATTCTTTCTACACTATGGGATTCGTTATTCACCTTCTCGAAGACCAGGGAACTCCCGCCCACGCCAGAAACGACGGCCACGGTGTCCCAATAATCTCAAGCATTCCGGGACTCGGCGGACTGTCACCCGATCCAATCGAAGAATGGGCTGAATCACTCAACTCGAGCTTCATCGCTGAAACCCAGAATTTATACGACCAGCTTGTCGCTGAGGATAACCGTATCGAGCGTGATGAAGACGGATTCCCTGACGATCCTCTCCTGCAGAACCTGTACGACAATGCTGTCCATCAGAATTACGCCGGTGTCGAAGCATTAATGAAATACACTTCGCTCAGGACAAACCACATGTGCTTCAGCGAGGACACCATCTACACGAGTACAAATTCATCGGCAGCCGTCACAAACACCTGGCCGCAGCTGACAGATCTCAACCTGGACTTTTTCGGGAAAACAGTAGTCTATGGAAATCCCGGATGGCCGTTCAATCAGGAAGATAACAATTACCTCGCCGCGCGTGGAAACGCGATGTTCGACGTCTGGCGCTCCTGGTTCTGGCTGAATAACTGGTTCTCCGATCCCGATGTGGATGATGTCGAAGAAGCGCTATATGACGGCTGGGATATTTTGACTGTCGCCGATGACGACGATGACGATTATTACTCAAACAACACTCTTGGAGTGAGGGAACAGCAGTGGAGGCTGTTATTCCCCCACGTAGTCCGCACCGGCGCTGCCGTAATGCACGAGTTTTACCTTGAATGCCACGAATAAATCAGAAGACCATGCGTAAACATGGTCAATGTTGAATCAAATCTGATATCGTCGGATGGCGCTTATAGCCCGAGCGTAGCGAGGAATGTTGGTGATTATTCCTAACTTCCCTTACCGGTCTTTCCCGTAAACGCGAAATCGCGAATCAAAACCCCCGGGACCTCGTAACACCCGATAGCGCTCCACCACGCCGGACACGGATGCGCATAATTCTCAACCCCATCTATCCTCGACCACGCGTCCAGCATGTCATCAGTAAACCGCATATTTTTTATCGCGTACTTAACTTGTCCGTTCTCGATCAGCCATGCGCCGTCCCGTGTCATGCCTGTCATCTTAGCCTTGCGTGTATCGAGTAAGCCGTTCACATAATGGAATCGCGTAACCTGAATACCACGATCCATCTTCCCGACAAGTTCGTCAAGCGAATATTCTCCAGGAGTCATCTGTATATTTAAAGCGAGAGCATCCGACGCTGTCGAGCTTGGGCCGAACCCGTGCCCGGTTGGCTCGAGTCCCTCCTCTTTAGCAAGATACCTGCTCCACGTGACCCCTTTCGCGATTCCGTGATCGATTAGCGGAAGTCTTTTTCTCGGTGTCCCGTCAAAGTCGAACGGGAGTCCGGGACAAGTGCCTGAGAATGCATCATCAATAAACGTGACCTTGTCACCCGTAATCTTCTGGTCGAAATGGCCTGCAAGCGGACTACGTCCTTCCTGTACCGACTTGCCATTCAGAGCGATATAGTTGAACCATTCCAGCAGTTCCGCGAACGCGTGACCCTCAAGAACTACATCGTAATTTCCGATCTCAACATCCACCGGATTTCTCGCCGCGACAGCTTTTTCGCATGCCCGTGAATATATAGCTTTGAAATCGGCGGTCGAAGCGTCCCGTCCTGTCAATGCACAATACCCGCTCGGAGCGTTATCTCCATCGCCATCCATCGCGATGAAATTACAGGAAAATCCCGTCAACGGCTGGTACGCGCGTACTCCATTCGATGTCGCAACCGCGACCTCCACGACCGACGTTTCCACAGCTCCGGCAAGCGTCAATCCGTCTTCCTCGCCCCTGTCAATTGCTGCTTTCGCGACTCCGGCTCTCTCCATCGGACCCCAGTCCGCGGTGCCCTGTAAAAATGTCTCAGTCTTCTGATATTCAGCCTTGTGTGCCGGCTCCGGAAATCCCTGGAGAGGCTCCGACGTCTTCATTATTTCGAGCGCATTCATAAGGCAGTCGAAAAGACCGTTCTGATTAATTACATTAGTACTCGACACACCGACGTTGTCGCCTCTCGATACCCTGATGTGTACCGTGGTTGAATCCGTATGCACATTCTGGTGTATCGTCGAGTTCGCAAGGCGCGTAAGTCCCGACGAATCTCTCGAAAATAAAACCTCGCAGCCGGCGTCATCACACTTTCCGATCAGATCCTCAGCGAGATTTAAGAAATAGTCTTGTCCTTTTAATTCTGTCATGCCGCACCTCCGAGCTGTACGTTTCTGAATCTTGCGGGCGACGTCCCGTGTGCTACATGCGCCGACTGCATCGGCTCGCCCTTGCCGCATGTCGGAATTCCCCATATGTGCCAGTATTTATCGTTGCAGATCGCGTCACAGGAATTCCAGAATTCCGGTGTGATTCCCGTATACGCCGGATTCTTGAGCGGACGATGCAGCTTTCCGTTCTTGATCTCCCATGCCATCTCGCACCCGAATTTGAAATTGACCCGGCGGTCGTCGATCGACCACGATTTATTCATGTCGATAAAAATTCCGCCCTCGGTGTCGGCTATCAGGTCCTCGAGCTCCCAGTCGCCGGGGGCAAGATTAATATTTATCATTCTAATCAAGGGCGTACGCGCCCAGCCGTCCGCCCTCATGCACGCGTTCGCCGGATGCCCTGTCTGTGCCTGGCATTCCCTCGACGATAAATACCCGACAAACAATCCATCCTTAATTATGTCAGTTCGCGTGGATTTAACGCCTTCATCGTCATATCCGAATGTTCCCAGTCCGCCGGGCGATGTCGAATCGGCGTAAATATTAACGATGTCCGATCCGTATTTCAGATTTCCGACCAGGTTCGGCTGCATGAACGATCCACCCGCCAGGCTGATCTCGGTCCCCATAACGCGATCCAGTTCAATCGGATGTCCGTTCGACTCATGCACCTGTAAGCCGAGCTGGCTTCCCCCGATTATGATGTCCCGCTTCTCAGTCGGGCATTCATCGGCGGACAGAAGCATGACAACTTCATCCTTGAGCCTCTCGCAATTATCGAGGAGCTTCATCTCCTCGATAAATTCCCATCCGCGGGTCGCCCAGTCGCCTCTGAATGTCGATGGGTAGGTTCTTGTCTGGACCTCTTCCCCATCCATCGCGGTTACATCGATCCCGGCGCCCGTCTCAACAATATGCTGGGCAATATCCGCGCCTTCAGTAGATATAAACCGTTTGTCGGTGTGGACAGCGTCGATTGTGCAGTTGGACGACTTAACCTTTTCATGTGCATGGAGAATGTCGGAACACTTGATCAGTAGCTGGACCTTATCTCCAATGGAAACATCGAAAGGGTCCTTTTCAATGGGGGTTTCGTACGTATCCTGGTAAATTTCGACATCCCCGAGTTTTACGTTTTCCTTTTTCGTGATGGCGCTGGCTTTCGCGATTTCATACGCTCGTTCCGCGGCATCGACTATATCCTTCTCTTCCATCGACGCGCATCCGGCGAATCCCCACGCACCATCCGCTATTACGCGAATTCCCACTCCACTGTCCGTGTTGCGCGAGACACTCTCTACTTTCTTATTCCTTACATTAATTGCTTCATGCTTGGTTTCAACCCACCGTGCGTCGGCGTAATCGACCCCAAGTGCCGACAGGCGTTCAATCGCTGTCTTTATTACATCCATATTATGTCTCCTCTCTCAGGCATTCGCCACGATAATTTTCTGTTAGGATAAATCAGGATTAACGTAGGATATTAACGCAAATGTAGTTGAAATTGTCAACTAAATCTTGTGTCGCGGGAATTTAAGCTAAAAAAGGTGGACTTTTATAAGCACGGCACGTATTATGGTATCTCATATAAGTGAGTGAAATGCTATATTTGCGATATTAAATTGTATTTAATTGCATTAAGCTGACATTTCACCCGTTTAATCCTACATGCGAAGGCATACAAACAAATGGAGGCACACATGTATCGTTGGCAAACCCTGTTTGCAGCAATGACACTTTGTGTTGTAATCGCGATGGGCTGCTCTGGAGGAAATTCCAGTCCTGTCGCCCCGGACGAAGATATTAACCTTAATCCTTCGGTCCAGACCTCCAAAGATAATTCTCAGACACATCTTTGGGGTTACTACGAAGTATATTTCGATCTTGAGAAGGGCACTATAGAGGCAGTGCCCAATCATTCCGTACAGTTCGCAGCTAATGTTGTTCAATTCGTGAACTCGTCCCCGGCTAACCTGCTGTTCAATATTAATGGCACACCAACCGGTCCTGACTACGTGGACGTAGACATCGATGTCAGCATTAAGCATCCTTTCAGCGGACTCCCGCAGTACAATGGTTATGATGTGCGCGGTATTTTTGTGGGTCAGGGTTCCACATCTCTGGATTATGCAGGCGGAATGGACGTAGCGGATATGGGCACTGACCAGATGGTCATGGCGGACCCGGTCGACGGTTTTGGCAGTCCTGACGGATACAGCCGATTCTTCAATCCCGTCGAATTCCAGGTCCCCGGTCTGTTCGGTTACACTCCGGGTATCTTCTCAAATAATCCCGGAACAGTCGGAAAAGCAACGGTAAATCCTTATAAGCTTTTTGCCGACGGTCTTGGCGCTACCGATGACGTGTTTGATTTCCTTTCAACGACAACTGAGAACGCGGTATTCTCGTCAGGTACCACCAATACAAGAAATTATTACATCCGTTTTCCCCTCGCTACCACCGGCGTGAAGTACGGTTACGCGATCGTCGCCAACTGGGAATCTGAAGACGTTCACCCGTCCAGGGCTCCCGAAACCCAGGCTGTTCGAGCCAACGTCACAGACAATGTCTACTATGTCGGACCCGCTGATTTCGGCGGAGACCTCATCCTTGATATTGACGTTCTTCCTCAGCCCGTTGTTTCTGCTGGTATTGGAGATTTCAACCTCCTCGTTGCGTCGAATACGCTCAATACCACCTACTCACTCTCCGGTTCCCAAATGGTCCCGGTTGGTGGAGATTCATCCTTCTCAACTTATCACGTAGAGATCCCGGTCGATAACGTGACAAGCACGGAAGGAAATGAATACTGGGTAATCGTCGAATATCCTGACTACGATTACTCAAATTCTTTTGAGGTCCCGAATTCGGCTTCCACCGATCCGCTCGCGGCTTACTTCCGCTATTCCCTGTTCGTTGCGGATGAGCCTTACAACTTTGTTCCAACAGTCGACGACCTCGAGGATGATATCCTCGGAGCCGGCGAGTACAAGGATCCGGTTGAAATTACAGACACCGCTGTGACTTACACGGCACTATATACAGACACCGATCCCGGTGATTCACACACCATTACCTATTACATCGTTCCCGATGGCGACCCGTACGATGCTGGCGACCAAGTTACAATGCCAATCGACTGGTCGACATACCCGACTGCCGACTATGACATCGTAGTGGAAGTCGATGACGGAATGGATGTTGGTGTTGGAGTATTCGATATTACAAGAAACACCCTGCCTGTTATCGATTCAGGCGTTGACGGTAACGATACCCCGTTCATGGGAGCAGTCGAGACCTATTCAGTTTCAGCGCACGACGATGATGGCGATTCAATCTCTTACTCATGGACAGTTACCGATTCTGGAAACAATCCTGTAATCGACAACGATCCCGGCAACGGCGATGGAACGATCGACGTTGACTATTCATCCCTTGGCGCTGGTGACGGCGACACCTTCGATATCGACTGCGTTGTTTCAGATCCCCTTGGTTCTTCCAACGCGACAACCCTTAATGTCACCGCAACCAACGTTCTCTACAGCTGGAGTGCAGCTACCGATGGCGCCGGTGACCTTGAAGTCCTTGACGGCAACGGCGGAGTCGAAGTCTGGACATACCATGCTGCCGATCTTGCTTACGAAGAAGAATCCGGAACAGGAAACTATCCGGATTCCTTCGTGACGATCCTCGGCACCCCCTCCCTCGACCTTCCCTCAGGATATACCAATATGTATCTTGAGTTTACTCATTACGGACGCACCGAGGCTGACTGGGATGGCGGAATGGTCTGCTACACCACTGACGGTGGAGCAAATTACACTGTTAATGGACCCGCCCCGGGATCAGCGTTCCTTACCTACTCCTCAGGCCAAAATTTCAATAGTGGCAATATCTGGTTCCCACCGAACTATGGTGGATGGAGCTGGAATGGATCATGGCTCTGGAGCACATATCCTTCAACCGGCTGGACCGGCAGGTATTTCACAGGTGGACCATGGGGTTCACAGGCATCTCCTGTTACATCCACCTTCACAATGAATGGTTTGATGGGAACGTCTAACGCCCAGTTGTGTTTCCTCTTCATTGCTGACTGGGGATCCAATACCGCTGTAGGCTGGCACATGACTGATGTCAGCATCTACGTTGACTGAGCAGATTAAGAATCCATTGATTCTTGATATATTTGAAAGCCCCCGAATTTCGGGGGCATTTTTTTATTCCGGAAAAATTATGTCCAGTACTTTTTTGAATTCGTTCGATTCCAGCACGATGTCAGCTTCCACCCTGGTTTCATCGTCCGGATCGATCCCCACCCCAAGAGCGCACTTCCTGAATCCCCTCACATCCCCCCATCCGTCACCAATAAAAATCCTCTCATCCCTTCCGATACCTTCAATTTCTGATATCCTCTCCACCCGGTCCCCCTTATCCATACCCGCCACATTATCGGTAACATTCATCACTATCTCACCGGCGCAATTTCCCTCATTATCGAACACGATGTCATTCGCGTGATAGTGATCGAAATCAAAACCTTCCTTCTGTTTCCAGACCTCCCGCCATAACGACATACCGCTCGACAGTACCGCGATCTTCAATCCCGTTTTCCTGATCTCATGATAAACTTCCCTGGCGCCGTCCCTCGTCTCGATACTCATCAACTTCTCAATGAATCCCGACTTCGGAAATCCTTTAAGCAGCGCGACACTGTCCCTGCAGAATTCATCGTACGGCGTCCTGTTTCTCAGGTGATGTTGCAGAAGCTCTCGAGCTTCAGGCTCCCATGTGCCGAAGTGCTGGTGGATATAATTCCATGTGGCGGGTGAAGTCGTAAGCGTCCCATCGTTATCGAAGAAAATAACTTTATATGGCGATGATCGGATCATCATTTTCTACTATAAGATTTACTGCCTTGTCTGAGGGGAGATTATGCTTGAGAACCGCACTTTGTGCAAATACAAAATAATTTCACCTAAAAGTTACACGGGCCGCCACCTCGACGACCCGCAGTTTGGGATTTTTTTCTCCCTTCCCGCGGTTCCACAGGCCTCCTGGGGGACCCTTGTTGGATCGACGCCACTTTGGGGTGGACGCGGGACCACAATCTGTCCGAAATCGCTAGGAAGGAGATTCGGTACTTCTTTTAAATCCTTAATCGGAACACTCCCGATTCTCCAACCCCTCTCCGACATTATATGTTAAATATCATGTTATATCAAGTGCTTTACCAGCCTCCAACCGTTAATACGGAATTTTACCATGGCTAAATATTGACGCATTGTCCCTTTCGGTTTAAATTTAAGGTATCTGATTATCATCCGGAGGGTGTGCCATGAAAATCTCCCAGTTCCTGCCAGGTTTCATTTTTTTAACATTTTTTATCTCGTGTTCAGGTAATTCTCCCGACCCTGTCGCCGCACCGGCATTGCCATCCTTAAATTCAATTTCCATAATCCACGGAAACACAATTCTCTGGAATTACTACGATGTGGGGATCGACCCTGAAAATCAAACACTCGAATTCGCCGAAAACCGGTCCGCCATGTTCACAGCAAATGTGGTCACTTTCCTCAACAACGATCCCGCATCCCTTACTTTCAAAATTAACCAGTTTACAAATACCGGCGACAACATCTACGTCGACCTCGACCTGACCATCACCCACCCTTTGGGCAACGAAGGATTCAACGGCTACGATGTCCGTGGAATATTTATCGGTGAAGGCTCCGGTTCATTTGACTCCGATCCGTCCCTGACCTTCCCGGATCCCTACATCGACGCAACACTCATCAACGCCGATGGCTATACCCGCTGGTTCAACCTGGAGGAATTCTTCAATGATGGTTTATTCGGATTTACTCAGGGGATGTATTCAACAAAAAATTATAATTTCACCTCAGATATCAATCCGTACAAATACTTCGCTGCGGGACTCGGGGCTTATGACGATCTCTGGCCCTACCTGAATGCCACATCCGATTTCGGCGTCTTCACCTACTCTTCCTCCCAGACCAGAAA
This sequence comes from bacterium, assembly GCA_036397475.1. Classification (GTDB taxonomy): domain Bacteria; phylum JAJVIF01; class JAJVIF01; order JAPKYR01; family JAPKYR01; genus DASWIV01. The sequence continues at coordinate 9,899 of DASWIV010000112.1, read as the reverse complement.
TTACCGGATTAATTTCCCATTCCCGGTACCCGGAATAAAGTATGGATACTCCATAGCTGCCGACTGGGGAGGAATAGCTCCAGACAAACATCCATCCAACGCACTGGAAGCTGTCGCGTTCAGCGCGACCATCGGCGATGGAATCTACTATGTCGACGAATCTGATAATGGCGGGACATTGGACCTCGATGTCGGAATATTTGACTGGTCGGCACAACTTTCAGCTGGAATGATGGAAGAGTACCGGATAAAAATTGAAAGCACGGTGCTCGGCCAGCCATATGAATTCACCCCCTCCGATATGATCCCCATCGATAGTTCCACGCATTCGTACACTTACCACATCTCAATTCCCGCGGACTTTGTCGTGACCACAACAGGTAACGAGCTGTGGGTGATGGTCGAATATCCTGATGAAAATTATTCGAACAAATTCGGAATCGAAAATTCCGCCCAGGATGAAATATTAACCGCATACTTCAGGACCGGCGTCCCGGTCAGTTCAGTCGCCCCGCCTGCTCCGGTGGGATTCCCTTACACAGCCGGAAGTATCGACCAGGACGAAGGTAACGGAGCCGCGGTCGACAGCATGGGGAATGTTTATATCGCCGGGTATTTCTGGGAGCAAACCGACTTCGATCCGACCAGTAATGAAGACCTACACATATCAAATGGAGAAAAGGACGTCTTCCTGACAAAACTTAATAAGTACGGCGAGTACCAGTGGACAAAATCGTGGGGAAGTACCGAATGGGATGAAGCGCGCGCGGTCACAACTGACAATTCGGGTAACATATATGTCGCCGGATATATAGGCGGCGTGTGCGACTTCGATCCCGGTGAAGGAGAGGATTTTCAGCCCTTCGATTTCGGCTACGACGCTTTTCTTTCAAAATTCAGCGCTAACGGCGATTACCTGTGGGCAAGATCATGGGGCGGGCTGATCTGGGAAGAAGCGAGGGGAGTGGAGCCCGACAATTCGGGAAACGTCTATATCTCCGGACTTTACATGAATAACACCGACTTCGACCCCGGTCCCGGTACCGAAAATCGAAGCGCTGTCGGAGGTCTCGACGCTTACCTGTTGAAACTTTCCGACACTTCAGGTGAATATCAATGGGTGCGGACGTGGGGAGGTTCCGGAATCGATCGCGCCTACGATATCTGCATCAATGATTACGGCGACATCTTCACATCCGGATTTTTCAGGCAGACTGTGGATTTCGACCCCGGCGCCCCGGTTGTGGAAATTACATCGAACGGTGATGACGATATTTTTGTCAACTGTTTCGATGCCGACGGAAATTTCAACTGGGTACGTACTTTCGGAGGAACCGGTCTCGATGACGCCTACGGCATGGCATGCGATCCATCCGGTAATGTCTGGACAACAGGCACTTTCAACGACAGTGTCGATTTCGACCCAGGTCCCGGCGATTTGATCCTGACTTCTAATGGCGGGGATGGCGATGGATTCATTGCTGGTCTTGATAAAGATGGAAACATCGTGAATGCCTTCAGTTGGGGAAGTACCGGACTTGATGTGGGGCACGAATTATCCGTGACACCGAACGGCATCATATATACAACAGGAATTTTCCAGAATACTGTCGATTTCGATCCGACCGGAGGAATAGATAACTATCCTTCCATTAATGGCACTACAGATATCTTCCTTTCAAAAATAGGTACTGACGGCTCTTATCACTGGACAGCGACATGGGGCGGAATCGGCGACGATCTCGCGTTCAGTGTCGCAGGTGATAGTAAAGATTCCGCTTATGTATCGGGATATTTCTATGATGAAGTCGATTTCGCTCCAGCAAATCCAAACTGCGGCGAATTCCAGGAGCTTAATCAGTCAATCGGCATGCAGGACATCTTCTTCCTGAAAGTACTGGATAACGGCTGTTGGAATGAATAGGTTAAGTTTGGAACTTATCACGGAATAAGCGCTCCAAAATATGTAGCATTGACTAACTTGTTAGTCAGTGCTCATTATCATCCGAAAATTTACACACACAACCTGTGCGGATGGTGCCCTCAAACCTGGCTTCAGCAATTTATGTCGGTGATTTTTCTACGCCGCTTCCGGCTCTACCGGTGGGGGATTTATCAGCCTGTGCGCGATCGCTACAATCGCCCTCGCCGAATCGCTTGCCGGATATTTCTCGACAAGCGGGCGCCTCTCTCGTCCCGCGCGCTCAACAATCTGATCGTACGGCACCCATCCTAGATAATCCGGCTTTTCGGATAGGAATGAATCCATTGCACGAATTATCCCTGTAGCTGTCTGCCGCGCAAGCTTCATCGACTCAGCCCTGTTGACGATCAACCTGATCGCCGGATGCCTGTGATCCTCGAGAAGTATTTTTATCAATCTGTAAGCGTCGATTGTCGACGTATTATCTGGGGTGGAAATTATCACTGCCTCATCCGCTAATCTCGCTACATACTGCACGCCATCGTCGATCCCCGCAGCGCCGTCCATGATTATAAATTCAGCCTTGTCGTCAAGCACCTGCAGAATCTGCTCTAATCTCCGGTTCCGGATAACCTGCCTCGGAATAACCGATCCCGATCCCGGGAGGAGCCATAATCCATTCGGCAAATTCACGACCGCTTCGCGAATGTCTCCTCCTGACGTGTACACCTTGTCGGTCGAGCTATTGGACTGGTAACCGAGAAGGACATCGACATTCGCAAGGCCTAAGTCGCAATCTATCAGCAATGTTTTTTTTCGCAACTTGGAAAGCGCGATAGAGACATTAACCGCGAGGCTGGTTTTACCAACCCCTCCCTTTCCGCTCAGGAAAGCGATACGTCGAGCTTTGTGCGGCATTTTGGGAGATGCGCGCTCGATCAGGCTCCTGAGTTTTTGTGCCTGGTCAGTCATCATCGCTCGATCCCTTTATGGTTCTCATATTTCTGCCTCCCGGAGGAGGTTTCAGCACGATCGCCTCGTCGGGTGTGACATCGGCGAATGGAAGCATTTCACTCGAGCGTCCAGACTTGGATTTGAAAAAGTTCAGTTCGGTCAGTGAAATTTTAATCGGCTTTAGAAAGGCATCGTCGTTGCCCTGCTTATTTTTTCTGAGCGAGCTCGACCATTTTTTCGGATCGAAAGTAATCGACATTTCAACTTCACCCCAGGCTCTTCCTGACAACAAGGCTCGTGAGATCGTTCTCATCCGCCAGGATTATATCGTCCGGTACACTCTGTCCGTTCGTAAGGTAACTCGCGGGAATTCCTTCGCTGTATAAAAGCCCGAGTACCGGACCCAGTTTTTCTGTCTCGTCAATTTTCGTGAAAACAATTCTCGTAAAATCGGACGGGTGGAACCTTTTGCATATTTTCTGCATGTCGGTATACCGGGTTGTCGCGCTGATCACTAAATGGCACTCGACATCGCTGTTCGCGTCCATCAATTCCCTCAGTTCCTCTATCCGCTCGTCATTGTTCGGCGACCGTCCGGCCGTATCGATAAAGATCCGGTCCATATTGCTCCACGCCGAAATCGCCTCCCGCATTTCCGCAGGAGAAAAAACTACCTTCAGTGGAATATCCAGAATTCCGGCGAACGTTTTCAGTTGATCGATTGCTGCGATCCTGTACGTATCAGCCGACAGGAGTCCGACTCTCTGTTTATCGAGCAGGCTGGCAGTTGCCGCGAGTTTCGCGAGAGTGGTGGTTTTTCCGACACCAGTCGGCCCGGCAAGCGACAGAATTCTCGGGGCCTGTATTCCCTTCATCGCGCCACGGCCTTCAATATTCTGAACAACTGTTCTTTGAAAAGCGGCGATTGTTCCCTCGAAATCCAGAAGCGTCTCGGCATCGGCGGATTTCAGGGTTTCCTCGAGCATTTTTTCCGCGATCGACGGATCCAGTTCATTCTCAATCAGGCGGTCTCTAATATGATTCAGCCACTGTGGAAACTGGCGTTTATCGTCGGCTTCTTCCTTTTTGAATCCGATGCCATCTTCGAGCGCCCTTCTGATCTGTGCTATTTCCCCCGCAAGCCTTTGTACTTCAGTCTCCAGCCTCGACGTGCTGGCGGTCATGGTTTGTGTTGCGCTTTCATGCGTATTTACCATGGGCGACCGTCCGGGAGGCTGGTATATTGTTACCGGCTTTGTATTCCCTATCTGGTTGGCGAGATGTGAATTATTCGATGGCGTGAATCCGTTTGAATTATCCGGAAGTAATTGTTCGAGTAATGCGCCCGCGTTTATATTTGTTCTCATGTCGGATGAATCGATGTCGCTTTTGACTTCCCTCTCGACACCGGCATAGACCTCGACCATCGGCTTTCCGCCCATGCCGAGAATGCTGCCTTTCCTGAACCTCTTCGTTTTGACAACGGCGTTCTCACCGAGATCACGACGTATCTGGCGAATTATCCTGGGAAGCTCCTTTTCTTCAGCTTCGTATCGCTTAATTCGCATTACCATCTGCGCTCATCTCCAGGACCCCGATACTCTCGATCCTGATCTCGGGGTTTATCTCGGCATAACTTACAACTGTCAGGTCTCGTACTCCGCCTCCAAGCAGGCGTGCAAGCGGAAGACGTAGTTTTGGTCCAACCAGTAATACCGGCTGGTATCCGCGCTCTCTAACCTGGTTGCACAATTTGACCAGGGAACCCATCATTCTTGTGTATGCTTCGGGTTCCAGTACAGGATATTGGCCGGCAGCCGTCTGCCGGAGGTTGGATTCTAGCAGATTTTCCAGCCCCGGTGCCAGTGTGATGACCTTTACTTCGCCGGTCGACGATTGAATCTTGTACGTTATCTGCCTTGAAAGCGCTGCCCTTACGTACTCGGTAAGCAGATCCGGATCCTTCGTTAACCCGACATGGTCGGCGAGCGTTTCAAAAATTGTCGCGAGATCGCGTATGCTGATTCTTTCAGCGAGAAGATTTCTAAGCACCTTTAACACATCGCCGAGGCTTAGCGTATCTGGAATAAGCTCGTCGACAACAACCGGGTAATCTTCCTTCAGCCTGTCTACGAGTCCCTGCAGATTCTGCCTGTCGAGGAATTCATCCGCATGCTGCCTGATGAGTTCGGTCAGGTGCGTAGCCATCACGCTTACCGGATCGACAATCGTATACCCGAGTGCTTCAGCCCTCGGCCTGTCTTCTTCAGTGATCCAGAAAGCGGGATACCCGTACGCTGGCTCCCTCGATTCGATCCCCAGAATTTCCGCTTCAGCAGATCCTGGATTTATTGCAAGCAGGCGATCAGTCATTAATTCATGCCTTGCGACCTCATTCCCGCGAATCCGCACGACATATTCACTGGGCTTGAGCTGGATATTGTCCCTTATCCTGATTGGTGGAATTACTATGCCGATCTCGTTCGCAATCTGTTTTCGTATTATTGTTATCCGGTCGAGCAGGTCGCCTTCCTCTTTTGTGTCAACAAGCGGTACAAGTGAGAATCCGATCTCGATCTGCATCGGATCGACACTCAACGTCTTAAGTACTTCTTCGGGTGTCTCCTTCGACGGGCGTGCTTCGGTTCTGGCTTTTCTCGCGGCTTCAGCCTCAGCATCCTTTTCGCGAGTTCTGAGAATCGTGTTCCCAATTAAATAAACTCCGACAGCCAATGGCCATAAAATAAGCTTGGGCATACCCGGCAGGAATCCAAGGATCGCTATCGCTCCGGACGCCATAGTTATGCTTCTTGGCTGAGCTCCGACTTGCTCCAATATGTTCGTGCTGACGTTTTTGTCCGACGCAGCGTTCGTCACCATGATACCGGTCGCTACAGAAATCAGCAGTGCTGGAAGCTGAGATACGAGGCCGTCACCGATCGTCAGCCTTGTGTACGTCTCCGCCGCGGTCGCTGCGTCCATTCCCTTCTGCGCCATTCCGATGATAAATCCCGCACCGATATTCACGATCGTTATGATGATAGTGACGATCGCGAGTCCCTTTATGAATCTGCTCGCGCCATCCATCGCTCCGTAATAATCAGCTTCCTGCTCAAGTTTCTTCCTTCTGCCCCTCGCCTGATCTTCCGAGATCAATCCATTGGTCAGGTCGGCATCGATCGACATCTGCTTGCCGGGCATGGCGTCGAGGGTGAATCTCGCCGCGACCTCGCCGATACGGGTTGTGCCGTTCGCGATTACGATGTAGTTGGTTATTACGATGATTATAAAAATCACCATACCGACAACATAGTTCCCGCGGGTTACCCACGTGCCAAACGTCTCGATAATGTTACCGGCGTCGGCGATTGTCAGAATTGATCGCGTGGTGGATATCGTGAGTGCCAGGAAGAAAACGGTGGACATCAGGATCCACGTCGGAAACACGGAAAATTCAATCGGCTCATTTACCGCGATCGCCAGCAGGATGGTTATAAATGCCGACGCGAACGCGAACGAAATGAACAGGTCGAGCATGAATGTCGGGAACGGGATCACGAACATCACGATCGACAATATGACCATCACGGGGAAGAAAAAATCCCTGTTGGTCAGAAGTCGCCCTAGTATCTGGTTACGTAGTATTGCTTCCATGTATGGCACAACTGGCCGGGACAAGTACCATCCGCCCGGACTTAATCAAATCCAGTCACATTATAATCCATCTAATAGGAACAAAAATTACCTGTGTCACCCTGGCTGCCATCAAAGCTTTTCAAATCGCAATACTGCAGAGTGTCATATTATTATCAAGCTCCTGACAATGAGCCATTCGTTTCTTTTTATATGAATATTGATTTTTTAACATAGACCGGGGATAATTTTAAAAATAGGAGGTGTTCCATTGAAAATTGCAACCTCAATTATTCTGTCTTTTTCACTAATGCTGTTCTTTACTGCAAAGGTGTCTTCATGGCCCCCTGATGAAGATGCAGCTTATCTCCTCGATATTCACTTAAATGACGAAGAACAAATGCTGCTTCCTTCTTTCGATGAGCCCGCACTGGATCCTCCTCTGGCAGAGAGACATGTTTATTCAGTTGCGCCGTTTAGGATTAATTGCCCGAATTATGATCAACCTTATGGTTGCGAATAGGTAGGAGGTTAAACCATGAAACTCAAATCTCTGTTAATTTTATTATGCCTTTTAATGCTAAGCCAGTCATGCGCGATTCAAACCATGCAGCACGAAGATTCATCGACAGTTCCTGTAGCGTCAAATGACAGGAAAATAGATAATCTGGATAAAGTTTGGCCAGAGAATGATCTGGGAAGTGTCGAATTTTATCTTAAGACTGTAATTATTGAATCGGCGATTATGAACGCAATTGGTACTAACCATATGCTATTAGGCAGCCAATTTCCTGAATCTTACGATGAAATGTTAACTAATGGACTTATTCCCGTTATTTTCGAAAACAGATATACAGGCAACCCTATTATTAATACGGAACAATATTCCGAAGGCGATATTTATTATGATATAGATCCTGCCAATTCTACTCTTCATTTTCAAATTCATATGGGTAATCAGGATTTGGTATTTGATCCAGATCTCACTAATGGGGAGGACAAGCCATGGGGGGGAGATCCAATGTTCGCCTTAACGGACGGCAGGTCAATAAAGTTTAAATATGAAACCACTCCCGAAATGCTTGATGGTTCTATGTTTACCGCTGAAAATCGGATACGTTTTGGAATTCCTGAAAATGATGATGCGCGAGCCAGAATATACATATTGTCTAAATTTATTGATGATGTGATGTTTCGGCTTGGTGAGGTAACTCATGATGTTCCGTTTAGCATTAATTACTACATTGAATTTTTAGGTGATAAGAATCCATCTTCATGGATTAATCCATATACCGGAAATCCAATTAAAGAAGTAGGCTGGTTCGATGTGCCACTTTATTATAAGTGGGAACCATTGACAGAGCCAGTTCCAAATTTATCAAATGGTGATCAGTTGTTGCCAAATGACCTGGCTGGAAATTATGCGTATAAATTAGATTCATCTCCGATTGTTGATGGCGAGTTGCGGTCATATGCATTATTTTATTTCAAAGAACCGGATGGATCTATCTCTGGATATCTTTGCATTGGAGTAGGGTATGATGAATTCCACGTTGGCTCAAGTATTTTCTAGTTTGAGCATTGGGTTACATGCGCATTCGCCCAACCGTACTATGTTCTAGCTGCTCGAATATATCCGGTTTCATTAATTATTCACGACAAACAATCTGTTGGATTCCCACCATTCTTTCTGATAAATTACTCCCAATGTCGAAATAAATTCGGAGTGTGGTGAATCTTGCCGGATGTTTTCTGGCAGGATTAATATGGACCATGTTCGAATCCCGCTGGACAGTATCGCCGGAAAATCGCTTGATCGTCATGCTGGGATTCCTCTCCGAGGATTTGCCGATTGTTGTTGAGATTGTCGATGAGCAGGATAAGATCGAAGCATTCCTCCCCGACCTGGATAAAATGATAGGGGAAGGATTAGTGACGATGGAAAAAGTCCGCATCATCACCTGCCGCCACAATAATTCGAAGTGATACCATCGCCCCCTGGCATTATTTCTGCACTACATCTACCCGCCTGTAAAAAATATCCGTCAAATCTGATCCCGTCCCGTCAATTGCCTCATACCCGAACACAACTCCTCCCATATTATTTGGGTAAACATCGGGAAGCACCGCTCCCTTAATAATATTAACCTGAATTTCGTCGCTGAACACTTCATCCGATAATTTCTTCCACCTGGTATAAACAACCCCTCCTGACTCATAACTTAAAATCACAAAAGTCTCACCGAACTTTTCAACCGTCACTACCTGCGTATCCCTCAATCCGTTATCCGCACTGTAATTTTCAATTGTAATAAAATCCGAAAAATCCCAGGCATCTCCATCCGCCTTATACCCGTAAACAAGATTCTGCGCCAGTGTAAATAACTCAAGCGCGAAAACAATATGTATCCCTTCATCCTCATCGACCCAGACTCCCGGATCATGCACGCCTGTAAATAATTCCGCGCCGTTCTGGTACACAACCGACGGTTGCGACCACATCGTCCCCAACGAATCAAGAGAATAAACTTCTTGCACATACCCATCGAAATTGTAGCTCCACAGAAATATGTAATATATGCCATCCGACATCGTCACTCCGCATCTCGACAGGCTTAGATAAAGATCCCCCGAATTTGTCAGCGTGTATTCTGTACCCGAAAAAATCGGCCACGTCTCCGTCCCTGCGACATTCGGCTTCGAACCCATCCTCATCTTGATATTTCCACCTTCATCGCCGAACAACATCGGGAATCCATCTACCGAATAAATCAATTCCCCGGCATTATCCTGCGGCGTTCCGCTGTGAGAACCTTCATCCTCGAATGGCCCTCCGATTTTTGGCGTTGTGCTTATCATGGCGTCCGACGGATTCCAGAAATACTGGAACGCCTGCCCGTTCGACCCAGTCACCGCCTTATTCCTCTCACTTAGCTCCCCCCCATAAAGCGCGAACCATCCCCCCGAAATCCCTTCTCCGAATTCGATCCCGCCATCTCCCGACACAGCGAACAACGGAAACTTCGCATCCTCTGTCGGTTCATATGCAATGAAAGATAAAATCATCTGGTTTGAACCGTTCCTGATAAGCGCCGGTTCGAAATCGTTTACAAGATTGTACCCGATATGTGTCAACGTCTTTTCATCGAAAAAATCTAGATCGAATTCCCCGCCAGGAATATTTATTTCCACAGGCATCTCAATTTTCGGGTGCCATATCGACTGAGTTTTCCCCGGAAGTAATTCATCGAAATCCATTCCCTTTTCCGCGGATATCCACACCGGAACCGGATCAGAATTCGACAATTCTATTCCACTGACCTCAACAGAATAAGTCGAATAAGTCTCACTTCCACCGGTAACGTTCGTGCTGGTAACCGCATCGAAT
>DASWIV010000111.1:0-2915 GCA_036397475.1 bacterium | reverse complement strand
GGAAAAATGAGGTCGGGAGGAAAATCGGGATTCCGATTTATGAAGTTGATGCGCATAATATTGTTCCCTGCAGGATGGTATCCCACAAACCGGAGTACGCGGCAAGGACCTTCCGTCCGAAACTTCATAAGCTCCTGCCGGGTTACCTGACGGAATTCCCCGCAGGGATTACAATTATTCGCTGGAAGAATTTGAAAATGCTTCGACACATGACCAGTACTGGAACGCTGCACAGACGCAAATGGTCCGGACTGGCAAAATGCACGGATATATGCGGATGTACTGGGCTAAGAAAATACTTGAATGGACTGAATCACCGGAAAAAGCAATTGAAATTGCCATCTGTTTAAACGATAGATATGAACTCGACGGGCGTGACCCGAACGGGTACACGGGGATCCTCTGGAGCATCGGTGGTCTCCACGACCGCCCTTGGACAGAGCGTCCGATATTCGGGAAAATTCGTTACATGAACGCAAACGGGTTGAGTAGAAAATTCGATATCGGGAAATACGTTGATGAACATTCTTAAAATTAGAAACATCCTCCTGCTTGTGCAGATTATTCTCCTGTCCGTTTCCTGCACCGGGAACACGAAGGCACAGGTGGATCCAACCAATGGGTTTGATTTCACCATTGCGAACACAACGCCAAAACACATAATCCTTTTCATTGGCGACGGGATGCAGTACTCAAATGAGGTCGCGTTATCCAGGTATTTGCATGGGACAGATACCGGATTATCGTGGCAGGATTTCGATTACCGGAACTTTGTAACCACGTGGGATATCGATACATACAACCGTTTCGCGCGGCAAAAGGGCGTCCCGGCATTTTCTGAGGATGATTTCAATCCACTCATCGGATACGATCCTGAAAAAGGTGGATCCGAACCGTGGGGATTTCCCGGCTTCAAAAATGAAAATTATTTCTTCCGGGCACTTCCGACCATGGGTGGCGGGGACAACACTTATGCCATACCCGCCACAGACTCGGCGTCAGCCGCAACAGCACTCGCGACCGGGATCAAAACAGACACGGGCAATATCTCCTGGGAATCAGGAGATCCACTCGGTGGCGGACTTACCTCAATCGCTGAAATATTGAAGCAGGCAGGGATGGCTATCGGAATAGTGACGACGGTCGAATTTTCCCACGCAACTCCCGCCGCATTTGCTGCACACAGTACGAGCCGGGGAAATACCGGAGAAATTTCGCAGGAAATAATTCATGCGACAGAGCCGGATGTTGTTGCAGGAGCGGGCCATCCGGACTGGGTAAGCGGATATATATCCGGAGGCAATGTTGAATATCTTCAGAACTCAGGCGAATGGGTGTTTGTCGAGCGACAAAATGGTGTAGATGGGAGCACGTCGATATTACATGCCTCGGAAGAAGCTGTTTTGGAAGACAAAAAATTATTCGGACTTTACGGAGGCTCCACGGGATGTTTCGGTCCGACCGTGGTAACTGATTCGCCGGGAAATCCGTCGAGGAATATAAAAATGGAAGATCCGACACTCGCGTCGGCGGTTGAAGCGTCGCTGAAAGTCCTTTCGCAAAATGAGGATGGATTCTTTTTAATGGTCGAGCAGGGAGATATCGACTGGGCGAACCATTATAACGATTATGGCTGGATGGTCGGCGCGATGTGGGACCTGAATGATGCTGTCGAGGCGGCTAAGGATTTTATCGATATTCAGGGCGACGATGTAACGTGGGAAAATACGCTGGTTATTATCACCGCAGACCATGTCACGGGCGGATTGCGGCTGTCGGAGGAAAATCGTCCTGCTATCGGGGATTTGCCTGAACAGCATGGCGAAAAATATCATTACAATTATCCCGGTGGTGAAATCGATTATCTGACCACCCAGCACACAAATGAGCCGGTGATGATATATGCGCAAGGGGCGGGAATCGATTTATTCGCGCAGTATCATGGAATGTGGTATCCGGGTACGTCCCTGATAGACGACACCCAGATATATGAAGTAATGATGGAGTTTGCAGGGGTAACTCAATAGTGTTTTGTTCCGGTCCGCCGGCAAACTTGCGCCATTACTTGCGGACTTCCCCCTTTATGTTAATATCAACTCTCAATTTATAGCGGGAGAATGAAATGACTTTCGTATCTGCTTTTGACGACAAGACGATAAGGCTGGACGCTGATCTGGTGAAATCGCATCTCGACGAACAGGCTATCGCCGATCTCAGGCCGGAGGTTGACGCTGCTGTCGAGACGCTCCATTCAAGATCCGGGGCAGGATCCGATTACCTGGGCTGGCTTGATCCGGCGACGATTATTCCGGATGACGAACTGGTTGTCCTGAAGAATGTCGCGCGCCAGCTGAAATCTGAAACACAGGAACTTGTTGTAATAGGAATCGGCGGGTCTTATCTCGGGACACGTGCGTGCCACGACGCACTACAAAGTCCCGGAGAGCCGTGCTTCCTTAACTACGCCGGGATTAACATGTCAGGGCATTATCACCTTCATCTCCTGTCTAAACTGGAAGTGAAGAATTTCGGAATAAATATCATCTCCAAATCCGGTACAACGACGGAGCCGGGCATTGCTTTCCGGATATTCCGGAAGGCTCTGGAAGACGAGGTAGGGAAGGAGATAGCGTCCAGGAGAATTGTCGCAACGACAGATAAGTCGAAGGGCGCGCTGAGAGAGCTTGCCGTTAAGGAAGACTGGCAGACGTTTATTGTGCCGGACGATGTCGGTGGACGTTTCTCCGTTTTGACACCTGTCGGATTGTTTCCGCTGGCATATGCGGGGGTGGATATCGACGCAATACTTGCAGGCGCGACCGAGACCGCGGTCGCGTGCAGGGAAAAATCCTACGAGAGAAATCCTGCCCGGCTGTACGCGGCGATCAGGTTTCTTTTATACAGGAAAAGGATCC
>DASWIV010000110.1:0-29200 GCA_036397475.1 bacterium | reverse complement strand
CATTTTCCTCGAGAATTTCGAAATCGCCGCCAGCTGCCCGGATATCGTTATACATCTGGGTCCGTGTATTGAGATTATGGTCGTCGCCTGCGCTTTCAATCAGAGATGCGTCTGCCCGGATATGAAGTATCAGCCCGGTCTCGGTTTCAGACGATTGAACCGATGGGGCTTTTGCGGTATATCCTGAAACGATCTGTTCAACCTCGTGGGCAAAGTCCGCCGGATTTCCCTGGTCCCAGTTCTTGTATTCCAGCTTGATGATCGATCCGCCTTCGAAATCGATTCCACGCTTCAGCGGGAAACCGGTGTTGGCAGTTCTAATGCCCATGGCAATAAGGCCGATCACAATTATCCCGGCACTTATAATGCTCCAGAGTTTGAAGCGTCCAACAATATTAAATTGAGCTGACGAAAAATCCATCATCGGACCCCACCTCCTTTGGATGAAGCCGCGACTTCTTTTTCACTTACACCGAACAATGAATATTTATGCATCGATTTCGATTGAAGTGCCGATTCGAGCAGGAGCCTGGTGAACACAAGTGCCGAGAACATTGAAACCACTATTCCCAGGCAGAGTGTGACGGCAAACCCCTTGATGGGGCCGGTTCCAAGGTTGTAAAGAACCAGGCCGGTAATCAGGGTCGTAACGTTTGCGTCGAAGATCGCGAGGAACGCCCGCTTGAACGCCGCGTCCACAGCGGACCTGAATGTCTTGCCGGTTTTGAGTTCCTCCTTCAGGCGCTCAAAAATTATGATGTTCGCGTCCACCGCCATACCAAGAGACAGGATAAATCCCGCGATTCCCGGAAGTGTAAGGGTGGCTGAAAGTAACGATAATGCACCAAGGAACAAGGCTCCGTAGTACAGGAGAGCGAGATCCGCCATTAATCCGGGCATCCTGTAATAGGCTATCATGAAAAGCAGGATCAGAATTATTCCCAGCACCGCGGCGTGTTTGCTGTCCTCGATTGATTTCGCGCCAAGTGTCGGGTCGACAGTCCTGTTCTCAATTACCTTCAAAGGAACCGGAAGGCGTCCGGAATCCAGCTTGATCACAAGGTCCTGCGCTTCCTGCGGAGTAAAACTTCCTTCGATAACTCCACGTCCGCCAAGGATCGCGGAATTTATTCTCGGGCAGGATATCACCTTGTCGTCGAGGGTAATGCAAAGATACTGCCCGACATGCTTGGCTGTATGGTCGCCGAATATTCGAGCGCCTTCAGGTTTGAACTCAAATCCGATTATCGGTTTACCAACCTGTGAGAACTGCACATAAGCGTCTGCAAAATCGTCACCGGTGAGGATTACTTTATCGTAAAGTATGTCGACTCTCTGCCTGCCCGTGGTGGTTGTTTCAGCCGGTGCCTGAGTTTCTTCTCCCTGGGCTCCTCCCATGGGATTATATAACTCGATCAAATCCCCGACAGCAAGCGGGTCTTCCGCAAAATCGACTACAATCGCTCCGCCGATGCCGGTATTCAGCGAATCTATGCTGAAACCTGCCTCCTCGGCCAGTTCAGGAAATGGAATATATCCGCCATTAAGCGGATCGTCCGTAATGGTGTAGTTAGCCCGGACAACATTGTTGATTACCAGTCCAAGAGTTTTCCCTGAGCCTGTAGCAACCCGTCCTGTGAACTCTGTGCGCTTTGTAGGGTCGTCGATAATGTTCAGTACCGGGACCGGAGTTCCCCCTTCCACAGCCGTATTCATACTGAAACTGGCAAGATCTTCGGATTGAAGAAATACCTGGTTGTCGAGGATCAAATTTATGGTCTCGTCTTCCCCGGGAACCACAGTCGTTGTAACGGCGTCGGATAGAGGAGTTCCACCGTCCCCATAATCAAGCCCGAGCCCGATATCGATGGGCGAGCCTGTGGCAGGATCTGTAAACCTGACATATGTTCCGTCGGCGAGTGGATCGTTTCCTACGTCGATGAACCGTAAAGTTGCCGTGGTACCGATCAACTCAATGATCTTTTCCGGATCGTCTTCTCCCGGCACCTGGACCACAATCCGGTCCTTGCCAAGATTCTGTATAACTACTTCCTTGACCCCTTCGGGATCAAGACGGTTTCTCAGGATATAAATCGCGCCCTGTATGATGTCCGAGGTGTTCTCCTCGACATCGTCATTGAATTGCGCTTCCAGCAAAAGATCGACCCCGCCCGCGATATCCAGTCCCTGTTTAATTATATCTTCGCCGTTTCGGGCTTTTAATACAGGGACCGATAACGCCAGGACAAGGACGACAATTACCAGGATCCAGTTGTTCCTGCGTTTTTCAGCGCTCATGAAAGTCTCTCAGACCTCCGTGCGTATGAGTGCCAACTTTTCCCGCTGGCATGCTCATTCAAAATGCACGCAAAAATAAGTTCCCTTTGCGGGGACAAAGGAGCGATTATAGGATTTAGCAATGGCATAAGTCAAACTGTAAAATAATGTTCCTTGAAACTGTTTTTATGTAACCTGATTGCCCTTATACCCGGTCAACTCTTTATTTCACGGTTACAAATCGACTATCCTGTCGGATATGAACCATCCCGGCAAGAAGTCAGCGCCCGTGATCCTTGGCCCCACTGCCAGCGGGAAAACCCCGGTTGGAGTAAAGATTGCTGAACTGCTGAATTCAGAGGTCATCTCAGCCGATTCGCGCCTCGTATACAGGCAGCTGGATATCGGGACCGCCAAGCCAACCGCTGAGGAAATGGGACCGGTCCCTCACCACCTGATCGATATTGTAAATCCGGATGAAAGCTTTTCTGTTGCCGATTACCAGTCTCAGGCATATCAAAAAATGGCTGAGATCTTCACTGAGGGGAAAATACCCGTGATAGTGGGTGGTACCGGCCTTTATATCAGGGCCCTGGAAAATAATCCGTCATTTCAGAACCAGCCCCCCGATGATTCTGTACGAGAAAAGATCCTTGAGGAACTCGATGAGTCAGGCACCGATGCGCTTTATGCCGAACTTAAGGAATTCGATCCGTCTGCGGCTGAGAAGATCCATCCGAATAATATTCCGCGACTTGTGCGTGCACTGGAAGTTATCAGGCTGACAGGCAGGAAATTTTCCGAAGGAATCGACTCTGATGAAAGCTCCGAAAATGAATGCCCTTACAAATTTGTTCTTTATGGGCTCAAACCGGACCGGGAATTGCTGTACACTAGAATAAATGACCGGGTCGATAAAATGATCGCAGATGGATGGGTCGAAGAAGTCAGGCGAATCCTGGATGGTGGATATACAGGCAATGAGAAGCCTCTTGCGGGACTTGGCTACCGGGATATGATTAAATATGTACGTGGAGAGTGTACTCTCAGTGATGCGGTTGAACGTGTCAAGCGGGACACTCGCAGGTTCGCTAAAAGACAGATGACATGGTTCCGTTCAATGGAGAATATCGAATGGATGGAAATCGACGAGAATTCAGGAATTGTAGAGACGGCAAATAAAATACTTGAAAATTTCATGCTACATTTATCTGGTAAC
The DNA here is from genome assembly GCA_036397475.1 of bacterium. GTDB lineage: Bacteria > JAJVIF01 > JAJVIF01 > JAPKYR01 > JAPKYR01 > DASWIV01. The sequence goes on along the minus strand of DASWIV010000110.1, from coordinate 25,704 downwards.
AAATAATGAGAAATCTCGAATTTGAAAAATGGCATGGCACCGGAAACGATTTCGTCCTGTGCAGCCAGTCAGCGGCGGAAGAATTCACCAGCGACATTGCCGAGCTCTCCCGGAAAATGTGCGCCAGGCATTTCGGGATTGGTTCGGATGGGTTACTTCTGATCGGCAAATCGTCGGTTGGCGATTACCAGATGCGGATGTGGAATCCCGACGGATCCGAAGCTCAGATGTGCGGAAACGGACTTCGTTGCGTTGTGGCACATCTGAAAAATCATGGACTGATACAGGGCGACAGCGTCGTCAAGATGGAAACCGGGAAGGGAGTGCTCGACTGCGAATTTGTGACACCCCCCGACTGGGGGAACCCCGACGATGTCTGGGTCCGGGTCGATATGGGGCAGCCGGTGACCGAGCGGCATTCAATACCGGTAGCGGGTGACGGGATGTCGCCTGTCGTACTGGAAACGCTGAATGTGCCGGGAATTGATGAAGAGCTTCAATTCACAGGCATCAGTATGGGTAATCCTCATGCCGTAATATTTGTTGACAAGCTCGAGTCGGTTCCACTTGGCAAGTGGGGTCCGATGATCGAAAAACACACGAGCCTTTTCCCAGAGAAAGTGAACACCGAGTTTGTCGAGGTCATCGACGAGAACCACGTCATGATGGCCGTATGGGAGCGTGGCGCGGGACCTACGTTGAGCTGCGGGTCGGGGACGTGCGCGATACAGGCGGCGTGCCATCTTACGGGGAAAGCGTCGGATGAGCTACGTGTCGATGTTCCCGGCGGCTCGCTGTTGACGAGGTACACATCGGATGGTCGGATACACATGTCCGGACCGGCGGTGAAGGTGTTCGACGGGATGTGGGTCGAATAGCATTTTCCCGCTGACCCTTGATTTATTAGTTCCCTTACAGCATCATAACCACTCTGCACCACAGGTGAATTCCGAATACATCCTTTTTTTTGAGGCTAAAAAATGTCCGAAACACGCTCCACAACCGGAAAAAGAAAAACCGCGAAGCGGCTGGATCAAATACCGCCGTACCTGTTCCAGCGCATCGACGATATGAAAGAAAAAGCCCGGGCGAGCGGCCTGGAGATCACGTCCCTTGGAATCGGCGACCCCGACCTTCCAGCACCCGATGAGCTTATCGATGAGCTCTACGCGCAGGCAAAGATAAATGAAAATCAAAAATATCCGGACTATAAGGGCTCGTTGGAATTCCGCACCGCTGTCGCGAATTTTTACCAGAGGCGTTTCTGCGCGGCGCTTGATCCCGTGACTGAAGTCCTTGCGCTTATCGGGTCGAAGGAAGGACTCGCTCATCTCGCGCTTGCGGTGCTCGATCCGGAGGATATCGTAATCGCGCCCGACCCGGGATATCCGGTCTACGCGATGACAGCTGTATTTGCCGGCTGCGAATGCTATAAGACTCCCCTGTTAGAACAAAATAATTTTCTCGTCGATTTCTCTTCAATACCGGATGAAGTTTGCGAGAGGGCGAAACTCATATGGATGAATTACCCGAACAATCCGACAGGCTCAGTCGCACCGGTAGAGTTTTTCGAGGAAGCGGTCGCGTGGGCGAGAAAATGGGATGTCGTGATAGCGCACGATAATCCGTATTCGGAAATCTATACCGACCTGCCAATTCCGCCGAGTTTATTAAGTGTTAAGGGCGGGAAGGAATCCGGGATCGAGTTCAATTCGTTATCCAAGATGTTCAATATGACGGGATTCCGTATCGGTATGGCTGTTGGAAACGCCGAGATTATCGACGCGCTCGCGAGGGTAAAATCGAATGTCGATTCCGGCGTTTTTCGCGCTGTCCAGAAAATGGGAGTAAAAGCCCTCCGCTCAGATATGGAATCGGTCGCGAAGCTGAGAGATGTATACAGGTCCCGCCGCAAAGTTGTGGAAGAGACTCTTGAGGAAGCCGGCTACGATGTTTACAAGGGCCATGGCACATTTTATGTCTGGATCAAGACTCCGAAAGGCATTACGAGCGCGGATTTTGTCGGGCAGGTCATCGAGAAAACCGGAATTGTTATGGGTCCGGGGTCGGGCTGGGGAGTGCATGGTGAAGGATATTTCCGCATATGCCTTACCCGGGATGAAGAAACATTGAGAAATGCGATAGCACGGATCGTTGACCTGTTCCCTGCTGAATAAGCGGTGTAGATTGAGGCTTTTTAAGTCTGACGAATTGTCACACGGTAATTTTCCCGTAACGATAGTATAATAGTAACAAGCAATAATGCCTGCTCTGCCCGAAAAATCAGACAGCAAATCGCAACCTGCTGTTATTTCAACCCCCGACGACCTCCAGCCTGACCCGGCTGTGGATTTAAACGCCCTTATATCGGTCGTTATTCCCCTGAAAAACGAGGAAGGCTCCCTGAAAGAGCTGTTCAACAGGATTTACACCGTGTTTGGATCCATTGGCCGCAAATTTGAGGTCGTGTTTATCGACGATGGCAGCGACGATGAAAGTTTCAATATCCTGGAAGCGCTTTACACCGATTTCCCGAAAAATATACGTGTTCTCCAGTTCAGGCGTAACATGGGAAAAGCAGAAGCTCTTTCAGCCGGATTCGGATTCGCCGCAGGTGAAATTATCATCACGATGGACGCTGACCTGCAGGATGATCCGGAGGAGATTCCGAGATTTCTGGAAGCGCTCGCGTCGGGAAGCGATCTTGTCAGCGGCTGGAAAAAAGTACGGCATGACCCATGGCATAAGGTGATCCCGTCCAGATTTTTCAACTGGGTGGTAAGCAAATCCGCTGGATTGCGCCTCCACGATTACAATTGCGGATTCAAGGCGTACAGGCGGGAAGTTCTCGACGAGATCACTCTTTACGGAGACCTGCACAGGTACATTCCGTTCCTGGCAAATTCAAAGGGCTTCAGGGTTTCTGAAATTGTTGTGAGACACCATCCCCGGAAAGCGGGGAGGAGCAAGTACGGATTCGCCCGGTACTTCAAGGGATTTTTTGACCTGCTTACGGTAATAATGCTGACCAGGTTCGCGTCCCGCCCAATGCATCTATTCGGAGTGGTCGGACTTGTCCTCCTTGTGCTGGGATTTATTCTGAATGTCCACCTTACTCTCCAGTGGTTCGCGGGCTTTCCGATCGGAAACCGTCCATTGCTCGTACTTGGAGTCCTGCTGATGATGGTCGGGCTGCAGACTTTTTCAGTCGGGCTGATCGGTGAAATGATCAATTCCAACCGTGGACGCGACAGTCGAGACGTCCCGGTCAAAAAAATTCTCAAATGAATGATGCCCCGGAACCACGCAGGATAGTTGTCGGCATTGTCGTTCTGAACTACAACGGCGAAAAAGTACTCCCACCCTTATTTGAATCACTCGAAAAACTTCTGTATCCGGATTTCAGGGTATTTCTGGTGGATAACGCATCGAGTGATAAATCGCTTGAATATGTCAAATCGTATTCAGCAGGATTCGATATGGAGGTTATTGAAAACCAGCAAAACCTTCTATTTTCCGGCGGGAATAATGTCGGCATTAAACGTGCGCTGGAATGGGGAGCGGATTATGTGCTTCTCCTGAACAATGACACGATAGTTTCGCCGTCGATGCTCGATACCCTGGTTGAATTCATGGCGGGAACGGCTAACAGGGGAGGCGGTGCGATTGCTGGCCCGCTGATTTATTTCAATAAGCCTGAAGGGCATATCTGGTACGCCGGAGGCTACGTAAACAGGTGGCTTGGGACGGCCCGTCACAGGGGTATAAGGCAGAAGGATGTCGGTCAATATGGATTCCTGGAACTGGTCGATTATGTGTCCGGTTGCGCGATGTGCGTGAAAAAAAAAGTTTTTGAGAAGATCGGGTATCTCGATGAAAGTTTCCCCATGTATTACGAGGATACCGATTTTTGCCTGCGAGCCAAAAACGAAGGATTTGACACGTATTATGTGCCTACCGAACCGATGATCCATCTGGTCAGCGTCGCAGCCGGAGGTCAGCTCAGCGGATTTAAAATCATGCGTAGATTCAGGGCAGGGATGAAATTTTTCGCCCGTCATGCAAAATGGTACCAGTGGCCGACAATTATATTAGGGCAGCTGATTGAAGCTGTCAGGATAATGGGTCTGTATCTATCAGGTAAAGTTAAATAACCATACATGCCTAATGTTCTGTGTATAGCGTATCTTTTCCCGCCAAGAGCGGGAGTTGGGGTCCAGCGGATCACAAAATTCGTACGGTATCTGCCCGACCATGGATGGCGTCCGATTGTCCTGACTGTCTCGAAGCCGCATGGAAGCTTTCCACTTGATTATTCTTATCTTCGTGAAATTCCAAAGTCCGTGATCGTGGAAAAAGCGCCATCATTGGAGCCATATCACTTTTACAGAATGCTGGGAGGCAGGAAACGCCAGGATTCGGCGGATTTTCGCCAGACACTCGACGGCGGCGGGAACCTGGGGTTTGGAGGAAAAATATATTCAGCGCTCCAATCGGCATTTTTAATCCCCGATCCGAAGATCGGGTGGTTTCTTCCGGCAATGAAAAAAGCCAGGGAAATTTTCAGGAAGTATAAAATTGACCTGATACTTTCAACCAGTCCCGAAGCGACAGACCATGTAATCGCCAGGGCATTAGCTCGGGAACTGAAGGTGCCCTGGGTGATGGATTTCCGCGACCCGTGGACAACCTCCCTCTATTCAATTAAACGTCCTTACTGGGCAAAAAGAAAAGAAGAAGAACTCGAGCTTTCATGCCTGATTGAAGCGTCTGCGATTTCGGTGGTCCAGCCGAGATATATGGACGAATACATCGACAAGTATCCCATCCTGGACAGCCATTCCGATAAATTCCATGTTCTCCCGAACGGATTCGACCCTGGCGATATTGAAAAGATCGATCCGAGGAAATTTTCACGATGGACCCTGGTCTACACCGGCTCGATTTCTTACCCGCGCAACCCGGAACCATTTTTAAGGGGATGGAAACTCGCCTGCGAAAAATCTTCCGAATTTAAAAATAACGCCGGATGCCTGTTCATGGGAGAATTCAATTCCAGGTTTCACGAGATGGCGCCCGGATTCATCGCACAAGGCCTTGAAACAGAGGGATTTAAGGAACGTGGCGACGTGTACTCTGCACAGCTTGGGTCAGGCGCTTTGTTGCTGCTCTCGGAAGGTTACGTGACAGGAAAAGCATATGAATACCTGGCGGCAAAGAAGCCGATTCTCGCAATCACCGACGGCACCGATCTGGCAGAGCTGGTCCTGAGATCCAGGTCCGGTGCTGTCATCAGTCCATCGAAAATTAATAAAATTGCCGACACTTTGATTACACTTTATGAGAATAGGAATGTATCATTTGAACCGGACAAGGATTTTCTGGCAAAGTACGATCGCAGGAAAATAACAGCAGATCTGGCGTCCATCTTTAATGGCCTTACAAACCGAAAACGAAAAGAATCCAGTCGAGCTGAATCCGGATAACGGGAATGTCCAGAATTCATCTGACCATTCACTCGCTCGCGACAGTGTAGGCACCACCCTGACCAATATAGCGCTATTCTTCCTTGGAATTGTGATCTGGATCGCAGTGGCAAGGATCCTCGATCCGATCTGGCGTGGAGCGCTCGCCCTGGTCATGATTTCCCCCGCTATTGTCATGAAGGCGGGAACCCTGGGATTCGATTACGGTATTGTGGTTATCGGAGGTGCAGACAGGAAAAGACTCGGCACCCTTACCAGGACCGGCGCGGTTTTCGGGCTGATATCGGGGATGATCTTCATCGGAGTCCTGATGGGCTTTATGTGGGGGATTCCGAAGGTCTTCTGGAAAATCACGCAGGTCTGGCTTCCATTGCCATTTGAATTTATCGCGATCGTTTTCCCCATCCACCTGATGACAATGGCACTTGATGCCGCGATCTACGCCGAGGATAGAATCGCTACGCGCAATGCCAAGGAATTTCTTGTAAATTTCGCGATGCTTGTCACGCTGATGATTCTGTTCTTTGGCTTCCAGTATAAATTGTTCGGGGTCATCGGATCGCATCTTATCGCTAATGTGATCAGCCTGGTTGCGTCGTGGTGGCTCATTAAAGATAGAATTTCACTTTCGGGAGAATTGAACTTCGGATATATAAGGGATGCTATCAGGCTCGGATTTCCGATTTATCTTGCCAACCTCGCTTCATTCCTTATGCTGCCAGCCATGATGGTGCTGTTATCGGTCGTGCTTCCCGGGGAGCCAAGTGAAAATCTTGCGAATGTAGCGTTCTTCACAATGGGATACCAGATGGTCGACCGGATACTTCCGGTCACCAGGTCGGTTGCTTACGCGCTCCTTCCGAAAATAACGTCGGGAACAGACGAAGCCGCGTCGGAACTTACCGGCAAAGCAAGCCGCCATACACTACTGATATCATTCCTGATATTCGCCGCCCTCCTGATTTTCCTGAAGCCGCTTGTGGCAATTTTGCTCGGGAAAAGATATCTTCCTATTGTCCTGTCGTTTGCCGTAATGGCGCCCGGTGGGGTAGCGTTATCGGTTGGTGGAGTCTGGAGCGCGCATCTTCTTGCCAGGCATCATCCTTATAAGGTTGCGACAGCGGGAATCACAGGAGTTGCAGTAGCGTTGATTGCCGCAGGCTTTGGATTCTGGCTTTTTAAGGGGAATGAGGTTGTGGTTGCATCCACCGCGGTTGTGATCGGCGGATTCACCAATACAGCCCTGCTCCTTAAATCATTTTCATCTATCGCGGGTGTGAGCGTGAAAAATGCGCTGATTCCTGACAATGGCGATATCCGCGAATGGCGGCGTATTCCCGGACTGATATCGGGATTTATCCAGAGACGTACCGCTGGGGGGAAAACCAATTAATGGAACAGGATAAACTTACATACCAGAACCGTCCGCTGCGGCTGACTTATGTCGCCGATGTCCTGAATGTCCATACGAAAAAATGGGTCCAGTATTTTCTCGATCGTGGCTGCGAAATAAAAATAGTCAGCTACCGTCATGGAGATATTCCGGGAACTGAAACCTATGTTCATTCGGTCCAGCCTATCGGGATCTTCACCGTGCCTGTCATCAAGCAGGTGTACACGGCGTCGGACTACGCGAAAGTAAAATCGATAATGAAATGGGCGGATATTGTCCACGCCCACTTTATTTACCGGTACCGCTTCAATTATTTATATAACGGGCTGGACAGGCTGGTTGTGAGTACGTGGGGGAAGGATGTTATCCGCGATACTGAAGAAGCCGAGCCGCAAAGAGAAAAATTCTGGAAAAAATATGTCCTGAAACGCGCGAACGTTATCACCGCGACAACAGAATTTTTAAAGGAAGCCACAAAGTCTTATGCACCGAAGGGCAGGGAGATCCATGTAGTTCCGTTCGGTGTGGATCTTGATGCTTTCAATCCGGCGAAAATTCCTCCGCATGAAAGATCGGAAGATGAGCCGTACAGGATAGGCTTTCTCAAACATCTCAGGACCAAGTATGGTCCCGATGTGCTGATCGATGCGACATTGATCCTCAGGGATCGTGGCTACAATATACGGGTCCTGATGGCTGGCGAAGGCGAGGATGAGGAAGAGCTTCGCTCCCACGCTAAAAAGATCGGTGTGGGGAGAATCGTTGATTTTGTCGGGCGAGTACCTCACGAGGAAGTCCCTGCGTTCCTGGGAAATCTGGATCTGTTCTGTATGCCGTCGAGGTGGCATTCGGAATCATTCGGTGTCGCAGCTATCGAGTCGCAGGCTATGCAGGTTCCGGTAGTGGCGACAAATGTAGGGGGAGTTCCGGAAGCAGTGGAAGATGGAGTCGGCGGGATCCTTGTCGAGCCTGAAAATCCGGAAGCTGTCGCGGACGCGATCGGCGAGCTGCTGGACAATCCGGAAAAACGCAGGGAAATGGGTAGACAGGGCAGGGAGTACGTGTCGAGGCTGTATGACTGGAAAAATAACGCCATGGAAATGGAGAAGCTTTATCTCCAATTGCTGGCAGGCAAGTGATTTATCCCGTAATTACTTCCCTACATAATGTATAATCACCCCCTAATTGATTAAGGATTCCATATATACCCTTCTCACGCGCGTCCTGGTGATCATTGGAAAGATTGCCTACTCGATCATAATCAATCGTACGCTTGGTCCCATTTACAAGGGCGTATTCGAGCTGGTCCAGCTCGCGCCGGATACACTCGCACGCGGGGGTGCATTGGGCTTTGACCAGGCGAACATCTATTTCACGGGGAAAGACCGCAAAAATATCCCGGACCTGATTTCCAATTCCTTCGGGTTGATGGCGCGATTTTCACTCCCTGCTGTCGCGTTAGGCGTCATCTACCTCAATCTTCCGGTTAACCAGAAAATATTCGATTACACTCCGCCATGGGCTGGCTATGTCGCTGTATTGATTATCCCGGCAATCATTCTGGATTTACTCCTTGAAGGAATTCTCTATGGACAGAACCGGGTATGGGTACGGAACTGGCATGAAATTATTCGAATTATCTCGGCACTGATATTCATGACCTTCTGGGTAGTTATCATGAAAATGCAGGCGACCGGAGCGGTTATCGGTTATGTTACGATAAACGCGATCCTGTTAATTTTTATTTTCATTGTGATGCGGATTTATCACACGATTAAAATTAAAAAACTCGACATCAAACTCGCGTGGAATTCCTTCCGGTTTGGACGGTTTCCCTGGATTGCAAACTTTGCATCTTACCTGTTTTATAAAATTGATATCTGGCTTTTAAGTGCTCTTTATATTCCTGCCGTTAATCCTGCCATATTTCAGAGTAGATCGGACCTGATACTCGAGCAGGTCGGCCTGTACAGCACAGCCGTAAATATCATTGTGACCATCTGGATAATCCCCGACTCTGTCCAGACAGCAATGCTTCCAAAAATTACCCAGAAAGGTGAATCCGAGCGGAAAAAGCTGGTTCCGCCAAGCCTGCGTGCTGTGACGATTATTGTATTTCTGGCGATGGTAGGATTAGCCCTGATAGGAAAGCCTGCCATCAATTTAATGTATAACCGGCCCGATACTGACTGGGATTTCACTAAGGCGTACATCCCATTAATGCTGCTGATGCCCGGAATTTTTACCCTTTCACTTGCTAAAGTTTTTACCGCCGACCTGTTCAGCCGTGGTAAACCCCAGTACGCAATGTGGGTCTCTGTTACATCTCTTATAATAAATCTAGTTTTGAATATAAGCCTGATACCTAAGTGGGGCATGTATGGTGCAGCGATAGCGTCGTCTATCAGCTACACATTCAGTTTCCTCCTCTTCTGCTATTTTTACATAAAGGAATCGGGAGAAAGATCGCGTGACGTATTCCTGCCAAAAAAGACTGACTTTGTCCTGATCCGGGAATGGGTAACTGCCTGGTACCAAAGTAATATCAATAAGAGATCATGATAATATTAATAGATCGTGAAACCCGGAAAAGGTCAAAATAAGAAAAAGAACAGCAAGGGATCGATCCTGTACATCTCTTATTTTTTCCCTCCCGCAGCGGGTGGAGGAGTGTTCCGTCCGCTCGCGACAGTAAAATACCTGTCCCGCCTGGGTTGGGATATCACGGTACTTGCAGCAAAAGATCCCCCGCATCATCCCACCGACCCGGAACTTCTGGACCAGGTTCCTATCTCGGTCAAGATTCACAGGGAGAAGGTGGTGTGGGAAGGAAGTTTCCTTCGCCGCCTCATTGGAAGACTTGGCCTGGCTGCGATCCCGAAACATCTTATTACACCCGACGAACGGGTTTTCTGGGCTGAAAAAGCAGCGACAAGGGCGAAAAAACTTGTATCGCAAAATTCTTTCGACCTCATCTACACAACAGGCCCGCCATACTCAATTCTTCTTCTCGGTTTATGGTTAAGCCGCGAGCTGAAATTGCCTTGGGTCGCCGAATTTCGCGATCCGTGGACATTCGCCCCATACGTGCCCCTTCTGAATGCCAATCAACGCAGGTTTGCAAGGGAAACCGAAGAAGACATTCTCGACAAGGCATCCGCCGTAATAATGGTCACCGAAACGTACAAAAAACGCATGATGGAAATGTATCCTGAAAATGGATTGAAAGTATTTTCAGTGCCGAACGGGTTCGATGAGGAGGAATTCGATGGCATCAGGGGAAAGCACTTCCATAAAAATGAGAAGTTTACGATCCTGATCTCGGGGACAATTTTCGGGAAGGGTAAATCCAACCTCGATGAATTGTTCGTGACGCTGCGGGCGATCAAGGGGCAGAATCGCGAGCAGTATTCCCGGATGAGAGTAGTTATCCAGGGGCTCCCGGATTCATCGATTATGGGAAAGATCCTGGACCTTGGGCTCGCCGATATCTGCGACTCAAGGGGATTCGTATCGCACAAAGAAAATATCCATGACCTGTTTTCGGCGGACCTGCTTATTCTGCCCATGGCGCCGACTTCGGAGAAAGACATCCATATACCCAGCCGTACATATGAATACCTCGCATGCGGGACCCCGATGATTGTAATTTGTCCTGACAGTGAACTGAGCCAGCTTGTGGAGCCATTCGGGCAGGTAACAAGGCTTAATCCGGGCGATCAGGACGATTTAAAGTCCAAAATTCTCGAATATTTCGGAAAATATGAAAACGGCGTTTCCGAAAAGCAGTCGGATTCGGTATTATTGTCCGGGCACACCAGAAAACATCGGACATCGGAGATAGAGGCTATCCTGAATAAGGTTCTCGGAAGGAATCCGGGTGGTTAAACATGAAGATCCTCTATATCGCTCCGGGAAATAATCCGCATACCTGGAAATGGGTAGGCTGGTTCGGCGAGAAATATCCCGGGGAAATTTCCCTTATCCCTTATTACGATGACGTGCCGGACGGTGTTCTCGATAATGTAAGCATTCTCCGTCCAATCATTCCCCAGTATAAAATCGCAGCACTGACCGGGAGCATTAAAAATCGCGTTAAAAAACTGGTCCATGACAACAACCCGGATATCCTCCATGCACTGTGGGCGTACGGCTCAGGCACATATGCCGCGTGGACAAATTTCAGTCCATTCATTCTCAGCCCCTGGGGAAGCGACGTGACAGTTTTTCCATACAGAAAAGGAGTCAAGGGAAACATCCAGAAGAAATTAGTGGTTGAAGCTCTCCGGACCGCCGATTATGTAACGGCGACAAGCAGATATCTGTATCACCAGATCGAACAACTTGTTCCCAAAATCAAAGAACTGAAATTATTTCCGTATGGAGTCGATACCAGTATTTTCGACTCTTACAAGGTCCCGGATAAAATTAAATTTTCCTGGCCTGCCGGAAGAGCCGATGTAATTGTCGGAATGTTCAAGAATCTTGAGTCGACATACGGTCCGGATCTTCTGATAGAAGCGCTCGCGAAAGCTCTGAAGCAGAATCCCGGTATCAGGTGTGTAATTGGCGGCGATGGATCCTTGAGGGCTGAGCTTGAGAAACAGGCTAAAGATCTCGGCGTTTCGGAATACATAGTTTTTACGGGACAAATTCCTTATTTGAGCATGCCGAGATACCTCGCATCGATCGACATTTTTGTTATGCCAAGCCGCTATGAAGTTTTCGGGGTTGCCGCCCTGGAAGCGTCGTCGATGAAGCTGCCTGTCATTATCTCTAAAAAGTGGGGTATGATCGAAACCGCTGTCGATAATGTTACCGGCCTATTTTTCGAGCCGGAAAATGTCGATGATCTGACGGCTAAAATTATCAAGCTGGCAGGGAACGGGGAGCTTAGAAATAAATTCGGACTGGCTGGACGCAAATTCGTGCAGGAAAATTACGAATTTGATTCTATAATGAACAAGGCGGACGAATACTGCCGGAATATTCTGGAAACAAGCAGATAATTGCCTGAAATCAAAGATAAATATTTGCCGGTTGAGCCTCCCGGACTTCGGCGACGCTGCTGGATTATTTTCATTACAACAATAATCCTGTTCCTCATTCCGCTCCCACCGGGATTCAGCGACCCGAATACCGCTCCATCGCAGCAGGGGCACTATCTCCTGACCAAATCCCGTGCTGGAAGCTGGAACGACCAGGCACGAATCGCAACCGTCGAGAGCCTTGGCGAGCGCGGCACTATGGCCATCGACCATTCCAAGTGGGGCTGGTTCACTGGCGACAAGGTTCTGCTCAGGGAACATTTTTATTCGACAAAACCCCCGCTCCTCAGCGCGGCAGGAGCGATGAGTTACATGGCGCTGCGTACCGTGGTCAAGGCGGTCACGGGCCGCGAAATCACTTACCTGCATAATGAGGACGTTATTTACCCATGGGTGACCCTGACCACATCGGGTCTCGCGTTCGCATTACTCCTTGTCTATTTTTTCAGGGCTCTGTATTTAGTTGATATATCCTCGACCGCACGATGGTGGCTATTCTGGTCACTGGCGATCGGCAGCCTGTACCCGGCGTATTCGACAGTTTTCAACAATCACTCTATAGCCGGAAGCGCGCTCTTCATAGCTTTTTACTACGTGATCAGGTACCGGACCGGTAGAAGGATTAATCTATGGGAGATGTGTATCGCGGGTATTGCTATCGGATTTGCATCCGTAACCGATTTCACCGGCGCGCTGCCTTTCCTTCCGTTATTTTTCGCTCTGATAGTGCTGCACGATTTCTCAGATTCGGGTATCAGGAAATTAATTCCAGTTAAAGGCGGGATCGCGATAAGCGTAATTGCATTCATAACCGTTCTTTCCCTCGTCTCAATAAAGATCGGGCCGAGCGGTACTGCGATCCTGGTCTTTGTGCCATCAGGCATAATGCTCCTGGCGGCGTTATATCTCGCATCCAGAAAGAAATTTTTCGCGATAGTTTACCTGATAGCCGCTATTATTCCCGTGATTGCCCACCTCTTCCTGAACTCGCGTGTGACCGGGAACTGGATGCCGACTTACATCCAGTCCGACGTGTATATCACAACCCCTCCCGGTTATTTCGGTGAAGTTCTTTCACCTGAGGAATCTACACTGGCATCGCTTAAAAAATGGATCTACATCGGCGAAGGACTTTTCGGGATCAGGGGAATATTCTCGTACACTCCGGCAATTTTAATGGGGTTTGTGGCGTGTTTTTATGCAGTGTCCACAAAATTTGAAAAGCTGCGACTCGATTCGATTGCCGTACTTCTGGGAGTCCTTGCGGGATGGGGATGGCTTCTTGTTTCAGCGACCCCAAATTTCGGTGGAACCAGCTATGGATTCCGCTACGCTCTTCCAGCAACTCCACTATTCCTGTTCTTCTGCCACAGGTATTTTATCGATAATACTAAGCCTGTATGGAGGACAGTGTTCCGCAACGCTGTATTCTGGGGAGCGATTGTGGCACTTGTCGCGATCCCTTACCCGTGGGGAATATTTTCGCCGTACCTGCCCTCGACTCAATTCAGCTTCATACAAAACCTGCAGCACATCGCCCTGTTTACCGCGTCAGGATTTTAAAAAACCCGCATTTTGGATGCAGGTTATGATTGCATTGTACCCGGGAAGAAATCAGTTTCGCCTGGGGCTGTACATACTCGGACGAACACGGCCGCTGTTGTTTTCGTACTGTATTTCACCGACAAGAGCGTTGAACTTGCCGTCGTCATCGGTACTGATAATTCTCAATTCGCAGATATACTGGACTTCGAAAACTGTCGCATCCCTGCATGCGATCGCGAACGCCTCGACAATTTTTGAACCTACTGCCTGCCACATTTCGCCGGGAGTTCCCTCGATAAGCTGAACCTTGATAATATTCCTGTAAATTTCATATTTTTCGACAGCTGCTTTTTCTTCCGCGGTCAGGGATTTGTCGTTTTCCGGATCCGGTGAATTATCTATAAACGCCTGGACAGCGTCGATTATCTGCCGGTCGGTAATGGACTTCTTCAGGCACCCATTGAAAGATACCAGCAGGATCGCAAGCAGTATGAAAATTACTCTGAACTTAACACTCATTATTCATGACCTCCGAAATTCGCTACGGATTTTATCAGAGGCGATAGATATGAGCAAATTGTGATCTGGAGAACCGGTGCGAATTACGGCCGGAGATTCTGGGAAATTGTCCTGAGAAGGCGTACCGGCATTACCGGCTTGCTTATTACGTCGAGTACTCCGGCCTTTATGACCTTCAAAAGCTCGCCCTTGCTTAATACCCTGCTCACAATGATTATTCTTGCGCCTGAATCAAGCTTCTTGATGCGGTGTATGAGATCGAAACCGTCAATATCAGGCATTTCAATATCCAGCGTGATCAGGTCCGGTTTTTTGGAATTATAAAGGGATAAAACCTCCTGGCCGGTTCCCGCTTCCGCAACTACATCGTAGCCTTCCTCGATGAACAAATTCGCCAGGTTTTTGCGCATGATATTAGCGGTGTCCGCTATCATCAGCGTCGGCTGGTTCTTGTTTGGGCGTTTCTCGTGGCCATGCTTCTGGAGGAGCCGTTCTTCGAGTATGGCTGACTCGCGCTTAATCCTGTTAAGCTCATCGGAAAGCTCTATGATCTCTTTCTCCCTGGCAATGCAGAGATTGACCAGTCCTTCAATTATATCCAGACCGTCGTCGCTGTTCGCAAATTCTTTAAGGTCTAACATTTTTTCGTCCTGCACTTTTGGGATTGGCGTAACAGGAATGTTCTTTCAGCGATGAGATCAGATGATCTGCAATAACCGGTTTAAAAACGCAATCCAGTGCACCTGCTTCTTTCAGCAGTTCCACTTCGTCTTTAAGTATTCGTTTACAGATGACCATGATCTTCGCCTCCGGTTCAATTCTCTTCAACAACCTGATTACGTCTATGCCTGCAGCGTCTTTCAATTCGAGATCAAGGGTAACAAGCTTTGGTTTTTCCTTGATGAAATTCTCTACAATTCGCCTTCCTGATCCTGTTGCCAGCCCTATCCGGAATCCAAGGGCCTGGAATAATTCCTGAAGATTCTTCCTGAGCAATCTGGACTGTTCCCCAATCAAAACGGCGGGTTTGTCGATATTCCATAAATCGGAAAAATCCTTATCCTCGGATTCTTCGTAGGTTACCTCATGGTGAGGAGCCGACTCAATTATCGAGGATTCCGGTTTGCTCAAAGGTGAACTTTCCAACATTTCTTTGTATTCGGAAATCTTCGATTGCAGATTTTTTATCTGCTTCATCAGGTCCAGATTTTCAAGACAGAGGTCGGCAATTTCCTTCTCCCTCTGGCTGCAGAGATTCAGCAAGCCTTCAAAAACCTGAAGGCTGTCAGTGTCCGGTTTTTTGTTGGAGCTATTCGTCAACTTCGTTCCTCTTTACTATAATTTTACTCCGACGCCTTTCCCGGACTTATATTATTATCGTGCCGGGCGAACGGCTCCACTTAAACAGGTTAAATAAAAAACCCCTTCCGGGGCTTATTGATCTTCATTGAATTTAATAAAATCCTGCCTGACTTATTGAGTGAACACATTCTCCATTCTTCCAACTGCCCATTCGAGATCTTCCATTGACGTCACTATAGGTGGTGTAAATCTCAGCACCCACTTATGGGTATCCTTGGCGACAATCCCCTCGTCGTAAAGTTTCATCGCGAAGTCATGTCCGTCGGGACCGTCCTGTTTGAACTCGATCCCGATCATCAGTCCCATTCCCCTGACTTCTTTAATATATTTGCTCTTTTTGCCTATTGCCTGGAGTTGCGGAATAATTTTCGCGCCCTTTTCGGCTGCCTGTTCCGGGATTTTTTCCATCTCGATGGCGTTCAGTGCCGCGTACGCGATCGCGGACGACAATGGCGAGCCACCGAATGTACTTCCGTGCGATCCAGGGGTGTAGAGCTCCATTATTTCGTTGTTAGCGAGAATTCCCGATATAGGGGCGAAACCTGCCGACAGGGATTTTCCGACACACATGATATCCGGACGGTTCTCCTCGCCCTCATGTTCCCATCCGAACAATTTTCCGGTACGTCCCCATCCGGTCTGTACTTCGTCATAAATGACGAGGAAATTATTTTCCTCTGCCAGTTTCTGAATATCCATCCAGTATCCATCCGGAGGAATATTTATCCCGCCTTCGCCCTGTACAATTTCGACCATTACAGCGATCGTGTTTTCGTTAATCGCTGACTTCAGCGCGTCGGTATCGCCATAAGGGATCTTTTTAAAGCCTTCAACAAACGGACCGAAGCCCTCGTACGATTCCGGTTCTTTGTCGAAAACCTGCGTGACTGTCAGGGTCCGGCCATGGAAACAACCGTCGAATAAAAGTATCTCGGGAGTTCCCGGGACCTTTTTGACCAGATTGCCCCACCGTCGCGCGAGCTTGATCGCCGCTTCCGGGGCTTCCACTCCGCCATTAGCGGGCAGGAATGAATCGAATCCGGTCATCTCGGTTATTTTTTTGCCAAGAAGCGCGAGAAAAGGGTCTGGGAGAAAACGTCCCAGCACAGTTGGTGAATTGTGTGTAAGCACCTTCATCACCATTTCCCTGACAAGCGGATGATTGTGTCCGAGATTCGCGGCTGAATACGCGGCGACACCATCGAATAATTTCCGTCCGCTTTTCGTGAACAGCCAGCATCCTTCAGCATTAATAACGGGGTCGTCTATGAGTAAACTGTAGTTGTGTGCGATGTGTTCATTCAGAAGTTTGACGGTTTCATCGCCCGTTAGTTTGATAGCGTCGAAATATAGCTGTTCCGCGTTTATCAACGCGACCGCATTTTCCATTGTTCCCATGATTCACCCCGCGTGGAGATAAATATTTGTACCGTGGATTGACCCCGGACTAGTGAGAATATATCATGGGGGACTCATTCATACCACCCGCAATTACTGTAATTCTGGAGAATTCATGCGCGCGCTGATAACAGGAATAACCGGATTCGTCGGAAGCCATCTGGCCGAATATCTTCTTGAGAAAAACTACGAGGTCTACGGCACCATTCGCTGGCGAAGTAAGCAGGACAATATCCTTCATCTCATCGCCGATAAATCCATCTCACTTTTCGAAACCGACATCAAGGACCCTGTCTCGGTCAGGAAAACAGTCGCGGACACAAAACCCGACGAAATTTATCACCTCGCCGCGCAGAGCTTTGTCCCGGCAAGCTGGGCAGCTCCTGCGGAAACATTGGATACCAATATCCAGGGACAGCTTAATATTCTTGAAGCGACTAAGGAAGTCGTTCCGGACGCGAGGTTACAGGTCGTTGGGTCGAGCGAGGAGTACGGGCTTGTGTACCCGGACGAATGCCCTATCGACGAACACCAGACATTGCGCCCATTAAGCCCCTATGGTGTTTCCAAAGTTGCCCAGGACATGCTCGGTTACCAGTACTACCATTCGTTCAAACTTAACGTGATTCGCACACGCGCGTTCAATCATACCGGGCCGCGTCGCGGTGAGGTATTTGTGACGTCGAATTTCGCGAAGCAGCTGGCTGAAATTTCGAAAAAGAAAAAGCCCCCGGTAATGAAGGTCGGGAATCTGGAAGCGAAGAGGGATTTCACCGATGTCAGGGATACGGTGAGGGCGTATCACGAATTAATGACGAACGGCACTCCCGGAGAAGTGTACAATATTGCGTCAGGTACAACACGCACGATTCAGTCTGTACTCGACGATTTGATCAAGGTAGCGGGTATTGAAGTTAATGTGGAACAGGACCCGTCGAGAATGCGACCGTCGGACGTGATGGTCCTCGAGGGCAGCAGCGCAAAGATCAGGGAACATCTTGGCTGGACGCCGGAGATAAAGTGGGAAACGACGTTGAAGGATCTGTATGAATACTGGCTGGAGAGGGTTTAGAAGTTAATAGGGCTCACTCTCCTTTATGGACTCACAGTCGAAAAATCATTCAAACACCCCTGACTCAACCGCAATCCTGTAAAAAAGTTCGTAATCCGCTTCCGGCAATGTGCAGATTCCTCTGTCCTGTGTAAATTTAAAAAGCGCCAGGGGTGAGTCATTTGTGTGTGTGACCGGTTCCCAGTCGCGGGTGTGATTGAGTAATGCAAAAATCTCTGACCAGTCGGCGCTGTCGCTGTATTCAGTATCATCGAGTGCCTGCCGCAGCGCTACGGTTCCAGCTTCGATGTTCAGGCGCTGGTTTCTCATTAGCATCCAGTTTATCTGCCTGTCGGTAAGCTCATCTGTATTTATTTCAAACCTGTCCCACAATCCATTCACACGTACATTTTTCTCCTCTTCGAATCCGGGAATCTCATTTGCCCTGACCTGCATCAGTCCCACAGTTGGGGACGCTTCCAGCATCAAACCGCCAAATACGTCGCAGACCCGGTCCTGGATTCTCGTCTGCCTGGGAAGATACCTCATCAATAGCCGAACTGATCCGGAGCTATTGTAAATCGGGCTGAGATCGTACATATTCCGCTGCTGCGGATAAATCTTCATTTCCCACAATGCATGGGCAAGTCCTACCCGTGGATCGTATGTCGGATATCTTTCCCTGACCATTTTATTGATAAGGATGAAGGTGGCTATCGCTTCGGGCGGAATATCATGCGCTTCGCCGCTTTCGATAATGTAAGGCTTGACGGGATCGAGAATCTTCCTGGCTTCGACAATCGCAGCTGAAATATCTACATTTTCAGTGTATTCAAGGTCATCGTACGAAACCACAACCGGTTTTCCATTGAGATATCCCCAGTCCTGAAAACTGAAATCACGCGAGAAAAAATAAATTGCGATGACAAAAGTTATGGCAAGGATAAATACAGCCAGGACTAGTTTTTTCAGGAATAGCAGGATCCGCTCAATTATTTTGACCAGTTCCGGATACCTTGCGGATTCACGCTTAAAGTATGCCGGTGTCTCAGCACAGAAGATAAGTGTGCATAGAATCTGTAATCCAACTATCAGGTAGGCTGGAATTAACAGGCGGGTAAAATCCTCCAGCAGCCCGGGATCATTCCTGAGGGTTATTAAAAAATAACCTGTAATCAGGCACGACGTTAATACACAAACCAGTGTTTCCCTGATCACATAAGCATCTTTCCCGCTCCCCCAGGAAAATAAACGAAAATGTAATGGCAGGGTTCCCTGTTTAGTGTATTGAACATTTGTTTTTGGCATGGCACTCCTCCGATTGGCCAGTCAACAAAGTTCAAATAACACGCTGGAGAGAAGACATATGAGTAGACTGCGGGGAATGAAAAAAGTTCATGTAAATGTCTAATTAATTAATAACCACGTTTAAATAATGAAATCAGAATATAAGTGAGTGTTTACCAATGTGTCAATCTGGTATGGAGCCAGTCTGG
Organism: bacterium; assembly: GCA_036397475.1. GTDB lineage: Bacteria > JAJVIF01 > JAJVIF01 > JAPKYR01 > JAPKYR01 > DASWIV01. The sequence goes on along the minus strand of DASWIV010000110.1, from coordinate 6,406 downwards.
TGATATGGTATGACTTCCATGACTGTCGGGCCCTGGAAAAATAATAAAAAATTCCCGGGACTGTGCCCGGGTTTGAACAAATCATTTCATCCAGATTTATTTCAACCAGCCTGGTTCATTAATTCCTTTGGACTCGGCACGGGATCAAGCTCTATAGCCGCGCTGACCGCCATCCTCAACCTGTCATGCTTCTCTTCCTTAGACAATTTCGGATCGTCCAGATGCAGTGCTATCTTCACATCGCCCGGTAATCCGTCAACATAATCCTTTAACACTCTGTTGGCTACAACCGAAAGCGATTTCCAGCTCGAATATTTGTTCATTCCAAGTTCATTCAGGTACTGGAATGTCATATCCCATGTGCACACGCTGTCCTCCAGCCGCGACATCAGGATGATGTACTTATCGTATTTGCCGGTTTTCAGGAGTTCCTTGAGACGTTCGGTCAGTGCCGACGCTACCCGGTGCGTAAACTCGATCATTTCAGGAGGGAGTGTACGTTCCTCTTTCTCCCGTCCGACTTCATTTTGCTTAAGGACCCACGCGAATTCATCGGGGAATCGCTGGTACACGTTACCGGATGAATCCTCGTGCGAGATCAATTCTTCGATACTGGGAGTTTTTTCCTGGGATACCGAAACAGATCTTTCACTTTCAGCCCATTGCAGAATTACCGGGATAAAATATTTTTCAAGGCATTCCAGATCCGACAATTCCCTCGCCTCGAAAAGGTTGAATTCCTTGCGCCCGTTTTCCCTGACCACTTCAAGAATTTCCTTGAAGAAATGAACATCCAGCGAATCGACCCTGATAGAATGTTTCTGGAGAAAAGCCCTGTACGAAGTCGCTCCCTTGAGTTCGACAAATATCTTCCGCAGGACGGTCCAACGCAAATCTTCCGCAAGACGGTTCATCTGGTCGGACTGCATTTCCCACGAGAACCCCCCCGGTGTCACCGGTGCCATGAACAGGTGAATAAGAATCTGGACGGGTGACGTACGCCTGATTCCCTTGCTACGCATGGTCCGCCTCCTTCATTCCAGTCGATTCGTCACCGGGGTCCCATGGGGGATCGTGCTTTTTTGCGAGGATTATTATTCCGCTGTGGGTCCCATCCAGTCCGGAGTGTTCATCGCCAGGGTCCCATGGGGGATCATTGGGATTTTCAGAGCCCACAATCGTTGCCGGTTTCTCGGGATTGGTTACCGTGCTGCCAATGAATCCGGCTGAAATTGTTCCCAGGAACAGCGTAAGGATAATAATACTCAGGGCTTTTAAAATTTTGTTCATTGCTTCCTCTTTAAGACAAATCAGGACTTCTTATGTTCATGAAATAGCGCTCATCGCGCTCTTAACTTTCGACTCAACAGTTTCAGGATCATAGCCGGCAAGCGCGCCAAGGTAATAAAGCGCCTGGAATGCAGTCTGCTCTTCGGGACCGATATTCCCCGGGTATTTCATTCTTGCGGAAAGAGCGTTATCGAATAACGTTTCAAATGCTTCTTCATATTCGCCGACATCCCTGAGAGCGAGTGCATAGGCACTCTCTATAAAAAACTGGGCTGGCGGACGTGCATCAGGTGCCAGTCTGGTATCGATAATTTCTCTTGCAAGGGCTATCGATGAATCCATTTCGTCAGCATTCCCGAGACGACCTGAAATAACCGCCCTTGTAGCCAGGATCGCATAGAGATTAGGCCACGACTCAGCCTCGGTCAGGTTCCGGATAATTTCATCCAGGGGCTCGACAAGCGTGATCGGATTGGCTCTGTTGCGCAGATCCGCATTCAACCTGAAAAGAACGGTCATGGCGGATGTGACACGGTTGACATCCTGTATGCCTGCGTTTCCGCATTGCTCTCTGAACTCAGTAATTTTTTCCTGCTTCGAATCGGTGTCGGCGATACTGGCGAGCCATTCCACCCACGGGTACGCTGCCTGGGGGTAGGGGGAATCGAGCCAGGCTTCGATCGCCTCGTTGGAATGGTTCCACGCGAGCTCCATCATACCAAGTTCCGCTTCACTCAACGCCATCGACTGCCAGATGAAAGCCATGCGGTACCTTGTCGGCGCGTATTCTATCGCGCGTGCGTATGCTTCAAGACCTTCTTCATGCAGGCCGACTTCTGCCTGGATCTGTCCGACAAGCTGGAAATACTGGTACCGCTGCCGGTCAAGCTGGCCAAGGGTAGCCTCGAATTTTTCAATCGACCGCCACCATTCATCGCAGATTTCCAGCGCTCTCTCGGTATTTCCTGTCCTGAACGACGCACTGGCCGTTATGAACATGAGTTCGTGTCCGGTTTCTGCGACGATCATTTTTTCGAGAGTAATTTCGATTCCTGGATTTTCCCATGCCGGGATTTCAGCCAGCAATTTCAGGCCCCTCTCCCCGGCTTCTAACATACCCGGTATGTCACCGGTTCGGTGAAAGCCCGTTGCGTCGGCTAGGTACGAAATGGCTTCCCGGATTATACCGTCGCCAAGTAAGTCATACGTTTTTTCCTTGATGTACACGGTGAAGTCAGGAAGGTCCTCAGGGACATTTTCCAGGTCAGGCATGTCCTTGCGGGTGCCGAGGCGCCTTAGGAGCCTTAGAAGAGAAATTGTCGCGAGAAGCGGGAGATCAGATATCGACACAAGCTCAGCGTATATTTTCAACCGCAAAGGCAGCCTTGTGGCGAATTTAAAATTGTCTTCGAGAGTGTCGAGAAGCCTGATAATGTCTGCTTCTTCCCAATCGTGAACGGCATCGGACACACTCCTGACAATAGTGTCGTCAGGACCTTCAAGTAAGGCACTCATTTCGGCCTTGTTTATCATTAGAAGATGTCCCACGCTTCCCAAAGGGCAGGGGAAACAGTTTTAGAAGGATTTCCTAAATTTTATCACATATAAGGGGATTTAACGTAACCCGGCCGATGATACCCTGTTTTGAAGTTGACAAAGTTCTTATCATGAAGTACAGTTAACCAAATGGTTGAATGTTCTCCGGTTCTGGATTCTGTTTTTGGCTCGCTGTCCGACTCGACACGTAGGGACATATTAAGACGCCTTGTTAACAGGGAATTGTCGATCAGCGAAATAGCGGAGCCATACGATATGTCCCTTGCTGCCATTTCCAAGCACCTTAAGAACATGGAAAAAGCCAGGTTGATTTATAAGCGGCGTGACGGGAAGAACATTTTTGTAAGGCTATCTCCGGTCGCGTTCAGAGACGCGTCTGATTTTCTGAAGAGCTACAGGCAGATCTGGGAAGAACGTCTCGATTCACTGGAAAAATATCTTAGTGAGGAACAATAAATGTCAGAAGAATTAATGGAATTTTCAATATCAAGAGAATTGGACAGTCCCCGCGAAACTGTATGGAAAGCCTGGACCACCCAAGAAGCTCTCTATAAGTGGTGGGGACCGAAAGAATGCACCATAACCGACTGCGATCTGGATTTAAGGGTAGGCGGGACATTTTTCTACGGGATGGAATTCTCAAATGGAACGGAAATGTGGGGCATTTTCAAATTCGATGAGATTATCGAAAATGAAAAGCTGGTGTACCGGGTTTCATTCGCCGACAAGGACCGCAATGCAATACGGGCTCCGTTCAGTGAGACCTGGCCTCTCGAAACCCTCAATACCGTAACATTTGAAGACCATAATGGCGGAACCAGGCTGCACCTGGTCTCAGCGCCACACAACGCAAACGAACACGAAATTAAAACTTTCAATGGTATGTTCGAATCCATGAAGGTCGGATTCGGCGGGACCATGATGCAGTTAGCAGCATATCTTAAAGGAGAAATATGATGAGCATGATTAGCGCAACGGACAGGGAAGTTGTCATTACTAGGTTAATAAACGCATCGGCAGAGCGAGTCTATCAGGCTTGGACCGATCCCGAGCAGGTCAGGCAATGGTGGGGTCCGGACGGTTTTACACTTACAACCCACGAGATGGATGTAAAGCCTGGCGGAGTCTGGCGCTTCATCATGCATGGACCCGACGGGGTCGATTTTCCGAACACGATTAATTTCAAAGAAATAGTTGAGGCAGAAAAGCTGGTTTATCTGCATTCCGGCGATGAAAATGTTGAAAATAATATCAGGTTCGACGTCACGGTTATTTTCAAGGAAGTAGAAGGCAAAACCGAACTTACAATGAAAATGGTCTTCGAGACAGCGGAAGCACTCAAGGAAGTTATTGAGAAATACAATGCACTCGAAGGCGGGAAACAGCACGTCAAGCGGTTGGAAGAATATCTGGCGAGGGCGGATTAGTGAAGAAAATTGTTTTCCAGGGAGCTAATATCCTGTATGGCTGTCACATGATATAATTTCAGGTGATTGCATATGATATTCAAAGTTGTAATTCAACAGGATGAAGACGGACGGTACAATGCCGAGTGTCCGGAGCTGCCAGGCTGCCTCTCTTATGGCGATACCATTGAGGATGCAAAGAGAAATATTAGAGAAGCGATTGAGCTTTATCTGGAAGAAGTATCACCGGATAAACTTACATCCATAAGAGTAAAGGTAGAGTTTGCAGAGATTTCGTTATGACAAGGTTCCTGCCCTTACAGGCAGACAGGTAATTAAAGCCTTATTGAAAGTTGGATGGCTCGAAGTCGGGCAGAAAGGCAGTCACGTCATTCTGAAAAAAACCGGATTTATAGATCACATAACAATACCAGTACATAAAGGTTCGACTATTCCAGTTGGAACATTGTCCAGAATAATTAAATATTCAGGATTAGATATCGAAGAATTTCTGAAATTACTATAAATACTAATTCTGAAATTAATAGAAAAAAAGGCGGCCTGGAAGCCGCCATCAATTTTTCATCTTATTTGATAATTCCTACGAAATCGACTGCAGGGATCTGCAGATAACCGTACCGGTGTACGAGCTTCCCGAGAAATTGTTTCCATCGAGACCATTCGATGCCTGCATGAAAGCGACCTCGTTGCCGTCCTCATCGATCCACTGGTAATTCAGAAGCGAGAATGTGAGGAATCCGAACTCGGTATCGACAAAACTCATGTTATGCCTGATCAGCATGCAGTTAAGAATCACTGTCTCGCCGTTGACGGTGAATATCGCGGGACCGGTTCCGAGTGTGGTCATGGTCCAGGTGGTGTCGAATTCGACTCCGGAAAAAACTGAAGTTCCACTTCCGGAATCAAGCCACGGGTGGCAGATTTCGTGAGTGATATGGAAAATATCGCCATACTGGAAATCTACCCCGGTTCCTTCCCATTGTCCCTGGATGACCAGCTCGCCATTGGGGCCTGGTCCGGGACCCGGGTCGAAATCGAACCTGTGGGGTACGAGCTGGAATCCTGAGCCCGGTGCGGATTCCTTGAAGAAGAAATCGGCATCCGGCCAGAGTGACTTGGCCTGGGAAACCTCCGGATCGCTCGGTAGCAGCCATTCACAAATGGCAGGAGGGGACGCTGGCACTTCATTGAAGTCCCAGGGTCCGTTCGCGGCCTTGTAGGTCAATCCGCCTAAATTATTGATTGAATCGTTAAAGTACTTGAATGAGCGTGTTCCGTAGAGTGACGACGCCGAATTGTACTGATCATCGAGGCCAACACAGAAGGTCGGGAATCCTTCAACCGTGATCTCGAGCTTGGTGTCGAGCTCATCGGCGAGTCCCCATTCATCTACAACCTTCAAACCGATCTGATGCACACCGGCTTCGAAGAATGACAGGATGATCTGGTCGGTTCCCTGGATATCGTCAGGATCGTCGTATTTGCCATTGCCGTCAACATCCCATAAAACCTGGTCAATGGGGCCGTTGCCGTCGTCATCGACCGATGTATTGGTAATAGTTACGAAGTCGCCGAACTGGATATTTAACTGGTCAGCCTCAGCGCTTGCAACAGGCTTGGCGTTTACCTCGATAAGGATAGGCTCATCGAGAATGTCCTGATTGTTAACCGTATCGGTGACACGATGCTGGACATTGTAATCGCCGGCTGTCTGATACACTTTCGATGTATTCTGCCCGAATTTCTCGTAGGTTCCGTCGCCATCAAGGTCCCACTCGAAAAGGACCATGTCGGTGAATCCGTCAGGATCGAACGAGCAGTCCGAGAAACTCACGGTTGTTGGCGGGATTTTTATATCCACGTGATAAAGGCTCGCGTCTCCGCAAGCGATCGGCGGATCGTTATCGCCGCCACCGGAGATCACTATTTGAATTGGTGTGTCCAGGAGGTCCTGGTGGTTTTCAGTATCAGTTACCCTTAACTGGACCAGGTAATTTCCATTTGATGGATAAGAGATCTGGGGATTCTGCTCTTCGGAGCCGGGATTGAATCCATCGATAACATCAAAAGAGAAATCCCATTCGCGCTTCACAATATCGGCAAGGCCATCCGGGTCTGTCGAATCGTCGAAG